>JAWCLD010000008.1:0-20055 GCA_038851215.1 Candidatus Nanoarchaeia archaeon
AGATGCTACCTTATCAGACAGAATAATTTCAACAGACTGACCTATCGCCTTATGTAGCAAGTCTGCAAGGGTTGAGCTGCAAGGTATTGCGGAGGCGTTTATGTTTAAAGTTGCAAATGAACCAACGCCAACTTTACCAATGCAAGTAGCACAATTGCTAGAATTTAAAGAAAATGTACAGCTTTCACCGCTAGGCATTTTAATTATGAAAATTAAATTATTATCACTAAGTTCTATTTCTCTAAAGCCGCAATTTCGTATTACTGCTTGCGACGTATTATCAACAGGATTAAACTTGAAAGAAACAAGTTTTATACAGGTTGCAAATCTTGCGAGTAATGCAGATTGTGCACTCTCAGTCTGCCCCTGTGTCTGCACCTGCACTTTTTGAAAGAAGAAAAACGCACTGGCCGCGGTTGCAAGCATTATAGCTGTGGCAATGATTAGCGCAATTACAATCGTGACCCCTTTCGCAGCCATATTTAGAATTTAATGACAGACTATAATAAAGCTTCGCATGAAATATCAATGCTTTACAAAGCTTCCACTTGTCGTAGTTTTGCCACTGAAATCTATTGTAAATGAAAAGACTTCGCCGCCGCCAAATCCGCTAATGTCGCAGCTGCCTGCAAGTTCCAGTACAACTTTGTCGATTTCGCCAACACTTAATTTAGAATTCGGGCCACAGCCATGAATGCACTTCGCTGGCGATGTACTATTCCAATTCGAAGAGCAAATTGCAACTTGGTTTGAATCGCGAAGAATCCAAGTTGTTGTTGGGAATTCAGTTTTGTTTTCGAGTATTATTTCTGTGCTACCAGTATTTTGTAAAAATATTGTTAGCTCATTAGCCGTATCATTATAATCTGCATCTACAACATCAACTGCGGAGGCTACTTGTGTTAGCAATGTACCTTGAAAAGATTCAACCCCGCCCTGAAGTTGATTTTGTATTCTTGAAAGCCAGAAGAAAGCTGCACCTGCAACCGCCACAGTCATCATTAAAAGCAAAATGATTGCGATGATTGGAGTTATACCTTTTTTATTCATTTTACAACCTTCGATATCCTAGTGGTAAGGATTGTTGAGAGGGTTGCTGTTGCATTTGCAGTTTTAATGAGTCAGCCAGTTCATGAACAGCCTTCAGTAATTGTTCATTTTGTTGTAATACTTTATCGAGCTTTGCTGAAATGGCCTTCAATTCATCTGTGTTTGAGAATTTAAGCTCTTCGTCAGGCATTTCCGCAGCCTTTCTCAACTCAGAAATCAGGCTCTTGACAGAAGATACAACAGCAGAAACGGATTCTTGCGTCTTAATATTGGCTTCGATAAGTTTTTTCAGCGCAGTATCAGAATCTTTAACAGGCATAAAATTCTTTTTAATTTGGCAGTTTTAAGACTTGTTTGTTACTTTTAGATAGGAATAGCAGATTAGCGACGCGCTATTAAGCCCCACTATTAGGTTTAATTAATATTCTTCACTATCCATGCCGCCAGTCGGCATCTTTGGGCCACTTTTCTCGAGCTTTCCAGCAGAAATAACGTCGTCTATGCGAAGAAGCATCATTGCAACTTCTGAGGCAGACTTTATTGCTTGCGTCTTTATTTTCAGCGGCTCAATGACCCCTTTCGCCAGCATGTCAACAGCTTTGCCTGTAAAGACGTCAAGACCTGCAAATAATTCGCCTTTATCATGTCTTGCTTTTAGCTCTGTCAAGGTATCAATAGGGTCAAGACCTGCATTTTCTGCCAGCGTTCTAGGAATTATTTCAAGTGCTTCTGAAAATGCTTGAATAGCTAATTGCTCTCTTCCAGATAATGTTTCTGCAAATAATCTTAATTGCCTAGCAAGCTCTATTTCGCAAGCACCGCCACCCCCAACACATTTTCCAATAGAAAGGGCTGCGGCCAAATCCCCAACAGCATCTGTCATTGCTCTTTCGACTTCTGCAACAACATGCTCTGTTCCGCCTCTTAACAAAATTGTAACGGCTTTAGGATTTTTACATTTCTGTACAAATGTCATTGATTCTTTATGTAACTTCTTTTCCTCAACAAGGCCGGCAGAGCCAAGGTCTTCCTTTTTTAAATCATCGAGGTTTGCAACAATCTTGGCTCCAGTAGCCTTCGCAAGAGCTTCCATATCTGATTGCTTGACTCTTCGAACAGCATAAATCTTCTTCTTTGCTAGATAATGCTGCGCCATATCGTCAATACCTTTTTGACAAAAGAGGACATTAGCGCCACTCGCAACAATTTTCTCTACCATTGTTTTCAACATCATTTGCTCTTGCTCAAGAAAGCCCTGTAACTGTCTTGGATCTGTAAGTTGTATCTTTGCTTCGGTTTCAGGCTCTTTTATTTCGATAGGACAATCTAGCAGCGCTATCTTAGCGTCCTTAATAGATTTAGGCATATCTGGATGGACCTTTTCTTTATCAAGTACTACGCCTTCAATTAGCTCAGAATCGTCAATTCCACCACCCTCTTTTTTCTCTATTTTAATATTCTCACTATCAATTGTTACAGCTCCGTTGTTAGAAACTTCTGCAACTTTCAAAACAGCATCAACAGCAATATCGGCAAGTTTTGTCCTTGCAATTTCAACATTCTTACCAGTCATAGCAGTCATCGCAATTTTTACTAGTGTATCTCGGTCGTTAATAGAAACAGGCTTGCAAAGTTTTTGCAGAATTTCCTGCGCCTTTTCTGCTGCAATTTGATAACCCTTTGCGATTACAGTAGGATGTACATCTTTATCCAAAAGACTTTCAGCATTTTTTAGTAACTCTCCAGCAAGAATTACAGCTGTGGTGGTACCATCGCCAATCTCATCTTCTTGCACCTTTGCGATTTCAACCATCATCTTAGCAGCAGGGTGTTCAATTTCCATCTCATCAAGAATTGTAACACCATCATTAGAAATCACAACATCACCCATTGAATCGACAAGCATTTTATCCATTCCTTTCGGTCCCAATGTCGTCCTTACAGTTTCAGCAACAGCTTTAGCCGCTGCAATATTCATCTTTTGAGCATTCTTACCAGTATTTCGTAAAGTGCCTTCGGGCAATATGAATATTGGTTGGACTTGGTTTGTCATTCTACTAGCACCTCCGGCTAAGAAAAACTCTCCAAAAAAAATTTAAGGCTTTCGATAGGCCGCTACAAAAAATCAAAGATTTCTTTACCTAATATTTTTCCTTAAATTCTTTTCTTATGTCTGCAAGAATTACTGCTACAACCAGCGTCACTATAGATGTAAAAGCAAGAAAAAACATCGATAATGACTCTATTGTCAAAATACTGACAATACCTTGTTTTAGCGCAGAATTAATCAGCCAAAGCACAGTTATAATCCAAATTGCCAGAATTATAACTAAGCTTGCTTCTACTAAGTCTGGCTTTGTAATTTTCGTTTCCTTGAGCACAGCCATTTAATTGGCAATAGATTGGAATTTAAATAGTTTGTTACTTAATAAAGAGCTAACATTTTGTTAGAATTTAAGTGTTTTTCTCGATGCTCGTATAGAGAAAAACCTTTTATTCTATCCTTCCTTTAAATTGACGATGGCCAACACAATATCGCTTTTGACAGAAGAGAGAATACAATATGAAGGTCTTTTCGATCTAAAAGAATTATACAAACATGCTTGGAATTGGTTAGTTTGGCGTAAGTTTAATGTCGCTGAAGACCGTTACACAGAAAAGGTAAAAGCTGCTGGGAAGGAAATGAAAATTGATTGGACTGCTACGAAAAACATTGATGAATATTCAAAATTTGAAATTAAAGTTCGTTGGGAAATGCAAGGCATTACTGACGTAGAAGTCAAAAAAAATGGTGGCACTGCAAAGATGAATAAAGGTGAAGTCAATATTTACATAACTGCGAGCGTAATCACAGATAGACAAGATTATTGGGCACAAAATGTCTTTTTTAGCTTCATGCGCGGATTTTATGACCGCTATATTTACAGAAGCACACTTGAGCGACTAAAAGGCGAGGTTTGGAAGCTTGGCTGGGAGTATTTTAACGAGCTAAAAGCTTTCTTGCAGCTTTATAGGTATTAGGACGTTGCTTAGCTATTTTAAGTCAATAAGGGCCCAAAAGCAGGGCCCAAAAGCCTTATAAATACATATTTCTCAATATTGATTAAGTACGAAAAATCATGCTCACACAGATTGAGGCTTTGCAGAGCCATCTTAAAAAGCTCAATAACCGCGCTTTCCGCATAAATGCGGTAGTGGTTGTTGAGGGCAAAAAAGATGTGAAGGCTCTAAAGCCTATTCTGGGGGCATCATTTTTCATACTCAATAACGGTACAAAAAGAAGTTTGTACGAGAGTGCTGAGGTGCTTGCATCTCGTTACAAGAGTGCAATCTTACTGCTAGACACGGACAAGAAAGGCAAAGAATTAAGGAAAAAAATGAAATCCTATTTACAACTGTTCGGCACTAAAGTGTATGAAGAGCGCAAGTTGCTGAAACTTGCGCGTGCCAGAACAGTCGAAGACCTTAGCTCAATAAATCTCGTACGATTTCTTTGATTGGCCGTTTAAAAAGAAAGGAGTGATGCAAGATGGGAAAAATATCCCCAGTAAGTATAAAATACATAATACATGCAGATCTCGAATTAACTGGCGTTGCAGAAAGGCCCGACATAATTGGCGCCATTTTTGGCCAAACCGAGGGCCTTTTAGGAACAGAGCTCGAGTTACGAGAGCTACAAAAATCGGGCAGAATTGGCAGAATCGATGTTAAACTTGAAAGTAAAGGCGGTAAAACAAATGGAGAAATTTTACTGCCAAGCTCGATGGGTAAAACAGAAACAGCAATTATTGCAGCTGCCCTCGAAACAATTGAAAGAGTGGGACCCTGTGACGCTAAAATTAAAGTCACAAAAATTGAAGACGTACGAGTAGCAAAACGAAATTTTGTCCTTGAGAGAGCAAAGGAGCTTTTGCAGCAAATGATTACAGATATGCCTGATACGCAGGCTTTTACAACAATGCTAACCCAAGGAATGAGAGAGGCAGAAATTATAGAGTATGGCAAAGATAGATTACCTGCAGGTCCTGACATAGATAATGTAGATGAAATCATTATTGTAGAAGGTCGCGCAGATGTCCTTAATTTATTGAGATATGGTATTAGGAATGTAATTGGAATGAAGGGCGCTAAACCTACAGACACCGTAATAGATTTAACCAAAAAGAAAATTACCACACTTTTCGTAGACGGTGATAGAGGGGGAGACTTAATCATAAAAAATTTAGCGGGTCTAACAGATTTAGATTTTGTAGCTCGAGCACCTGACGGAAAAGAAGTTGAAGAGCTTCAGCAAAAGGAAATACTAAAAGCTCTGCGATTGAAGATACCTTGGGAGCAAGCTAAAAATGAGCTAAAGAATGGCAACGGGTTAACAACTGCAAACATCCCACCCACACCTGAAGCCGAACATGAAACATACGCAGTTGAGCGGGTTGTTACAGTATCAGGAAGAAATTACGATACGCCAAAGCATATCAAGCAGTTCAAATCTATGTCAGAAGAGATACTCGGAACAAGAGGCGCTTTTATCCTCGATGAAAACCTCAATATTTTAGGTAGAGTTCCTGTGAAAGAACTCGAGGTTACCTTGAAAGATTTAGACGGCGTCTATGCTGTTGTGATGGATGGCGAAATTTCACAGGCTTTGGCAAAAATTGCTGACAACAAAGGTATTCGTTACTTGGTTGCGCAGGCAGCAACCGCAAGGCCGCTAAAAGCAAAGGTTTTGACACCCGAAAGATTATAATTTTTGTTTAATTTTTTATTTTCACTATTTTAGCTTTTCATTAATTTTAATTTTTGCAACAATTCTGTTATGTCTAATTTATTAATTCCCCAACCAAAAGCTAAGCCTATTGAACTTCCCACCAAAACATCTGTAAACCAATGTAAGTTTAGTATAAGCCTACTAAGTGCAATAAGAGCTGCCCAAACATAGAGTAAAAATTTAATCTTCTTATCGATTGGTAAGAAATGCGATATAAAAAATGCAATCGCAGAGTGCCTGCTTGGAAAACTATCATTCGTTAATAAATTAGGCCTTGGTCTGGCAATAACAAATTTGAGCAACTCCAAAATAACGTATAAAAACAAACAGCCAATAATGAGTTTTAGAAAGTTTTGTTTATCTTTTTTATAAATCAACCACCCAGCTGCAATTGCGACAAGTATGTAAATAGAAGATCGTATTGCCGTAAAAACAACTGTAAATATAGGATTTTGAAAAGAGGCGAAGAAATCCTTAACTATAATATCGAATATCATGTCATTTGCAATAAATTAGTCTTAGTTTAAACTCTTTTGCTAGCATCCTCGCTAGCTCTTGAGGCTTTGTAAATTTTCTTTTCAACTTGATTACAAATCTATTGTTTATAATAAAGACCTTATGACCTGGCCACGCCTTTTTGAATCTAACAATATGCTCTTTGCTCAAACTTGTTGGAGGGCCAAAGTGCAGTTTAATCTTTTGCAACGGTTTTTTATCGAAGTAAAACCAAAATTTTGTTGTTTTGCCGAACTCCCAACCACTTTCTGTTATAATGAAGTCTTCATCCGCAAATCTTCTTTGCAACATTTCAAAAAGATTCTTTATCTTAGCACCAATAATATCAGGCTTACCTGTAGGCGTTTTGAGCTCGAATACAATCAAAACTTTCCCTTTGGCAAATCTTGTGAGCTCATTTAAGCTAACCGCCTTTTCCTTAAAGAACTCGATTGAAGGGTTTGCAAGGAATTTTTTTGCTGCTGTTTTGAAAGAATTAAACTTGTCAAAACCTAATGCTGCGGCTGCGTTCCTTTCAGGTTCGACAGGGTCGACGAGGATTAGTGGGCCAAAAAGCTTAGATTTATCAATCTTTGCAAGCGCAGCAGCCTTGTTAGCATAATGCTTTGCGGGGTCGATAAACTCTTTTGGCTCCCACTTTACTGCAGATCTTAGAAGCTTTTCAAAACTACCATAATTTGCAATGAGAATGTCTACAACATGGCCGCTAAAGCCAGCAATGTAGGATTCGGCGCCGTATACTTTTGCAGCTTTCATGAATTGCTTTGCTAGTCGCGCATCATCTTTTCTTTTAACATTTTGTACAACCCAATTGATATGTAAAGGTGAAAAATCAGTTATGTTTTTGGCTTGCTGTCCCTGACTTATATCTAAAACAGGGACGAATTCAATATTATAACGTTTATATTTTGTAGCAAAATAATCTCTACTTCCATGTAATCTTTGCAGCTTTGGGAATACTTTTTTTAAAATGCTTTCAGCGATATCAGAAATCTCTGCGCTTCTATTCACAAATGTCTCGTAATTAAAAATTAGAAAAAAATCGATGTCAGAAATGCCTGGTAACCAAGTTCCTTTTGCAACAGAGCCACCAACAACGATTCGCGCAGCAATCTTTCGCTTTCTAATTTCAGCAGAAACTTTCTGGTCGACATCTTTTACAATGGAAGCAATTCTTTTTTGTTCTTTTTTTGTTGGGATTACAAGCTTCTTTGCTTCCTCCAAAACAGCGGCCAGCATCATTACTTTAAATTAATCTTTAGTTTTAAATATATCTAAGCTAGTCTGCTTAAGAAATACTTTTTAAATTTAAATTAAAGCTATTGTTTATCTGGGCCCTTGGTCTAGTGGTTATGACGACTCCTTCACATAGAAATTGAAATTGAAAAGGGAGTAGGTCGCCAGTTCGAAAAGAGTGAAACTTGTAATCGACTTTCCTCTGTGGGAAAATCTGGCAGGGCCCATTATTCCTTACTATACTTTGATGCAATTAGAGTTATAAATTCTAATTTATTATTAGAGCTATGAAAAGGCCACTGTTGCCCATTCTCGTATTAGTATTATTCTGCATGCTGCTTTATGCAAATTATCTTGGTCATCCCCTTGGTGCCGCTACCGAAAAAAGCATTTGTGGCAATAATAAGGTTGAAGGTGACGAAGAATGTGATGGCATTGATGATTTTGCTTGCCCTGAAATGTGTAATACTAACTGCCACTGCCCAAAGCCTTGGTCCAGAGCTTTAACAGAGCTTACAAGGCAAACTATAACTTTTGCAGAGATTAAAGCAAATGATGTACAAACTATAAATGTAGATTTGCCAGGAGTCGGATTTCAGGCACTTTCAGTTGTTTTCAAAGAAAACATCAAGAATGTGAGATTTCTAATAGATGCAAATATCTCAAATCCAACAAACGTTAATCCCAACGCAAAAGTTTACCAATACTTCAGAATAATTATAGAAAATAAAACGCAAAAGGACCAGATAGCTTTTGCAAATATTTTTTTCAGAGTTTCAAATAACTGGCTAGTTGAAAATGGTGTGCGAGCAATCACGCTACAAAAACAATTGGAAGACAAAAGCTGGACAAGCTTGGGCGCGACTAAGCTGTATGAAGATTTCGACTATAACTATTTCACATCACTAACAAACAGTACGAGTCTATTTGCAATCACAGCCTATGAACCGCCAGTCGTAGCTCAGGCAGCTATTTGCGGAAATAAAATTCTTGAACCTGGCGAGACGTACGAAAATTGTTGTGCAGATGCGGGCTGTCCGCAAGGATTGAGTTGTATAAGCGGCCAATGCAGAGAAGTTACGATTTGCGGAAATAATATCTGCGAATCTAGAGAAACAGTTGAAAGCTGCCCTATTGATTGTGTTGGAAAGCTCTTTAGCCCTGACGCGGTAACAATTCTTATTTTAGCTGTTATAGCAATCATAGCAATATTAGTATTTTTTGGTAAGAAAATTTTTGGCAAGCCAGCGCACGCAAAGCTAAAGAGAGCCCACGTAAGTTTTAATCTAGAACGACTGTTTTAACCGTAGCCTTTTCTAGATACGCCAAACGTTGTGTAAGTTGTTCGATAAGTTTTGCTTGATTATTAATAGTCTCATTGATTTGTGAAAGGTTTGCAGCCTGAGCTTCAACCGCCTCGAGCCTCCCTTTAAGTGTTTCCAAAATAGACGTTATATCCAACAAGGTTGCAGTATTTGCATTAAGCTTGCTATTTACAATATCAATTTGCTTGAAGAAGTGGTCTACAGTATCTTTTAAATTATCGGCTTTTTTCGCCAGCTCTTCAGCAGCAAACTTTGCATCTAAATGTTCAGCTTCTATGTCTGAGGCATGCTTTGAAATTGCAACAATGCCGGCATTGGTTTTTTCAAGGTTCTTTACATTAGCAGCAGACTTTTTCTCTAGCATAACTAAAGCCTTTGACATAGAAGACATACTATTAACAACTTTTTTTAAAGTTGAAGCGTCCCAAGTTTTTTATAGTGCAGAAACCTTGCTGCCGATTGCAGCAATCGATTTTTGCATCTTGTCGAGTGTTACAATCACGTCAGTACTTAATCTTTCTATGCCTTCTGTTCTTTTTTCAAGCTTCGCATTTCTATCAAAAAGTGGTTTTATTTCTCTTTTGATTGTACGAAACTTAGCATCGAACCCTTGCTCAAGCCTCTTCATTGAACCTGAAAGCTTACTAAGCTGTACTTGGCTTTTTTCTAGCCGGCGCAATCTTTTCTCAAAAGAGTTCAAATTAGCTTTTAGCATATCTTTCTTTTCTTGGCAGAGAATAAAAGCTTGCGTTGTTATTGGTGGTTAGTGTCAGATTCTGCAGCATGTGATTCTACATCATGCTGCTTCACATATTTTGTTTCCTTTTCTTCTTCGCGTCTCGCCTTTTCAGCCTCCTCGAGACGTTTCTCCACTTCTTCAGGCAATGGGAGCTTCTCGCCAGGATTAATTTTAAAATAGTCGTAAAATTTCTTCGTCAATTGAAGCCATTTTGATAGGCCAGACTTATGGCTCTCTATGAAACCTTTTTCTTTGAGTAGCTTGATGTGATTATATGCTTTATTGCTTCTGACGCGAACAACATCACACTGCCTACTACCCCCACGCCAGGCAATATATGCAAGTGTTTCTAAAACGGAAGTATCAAACTCAGGAGTTGCAGCTTCTTTAATTAATTCAGTATGCTCGTCAGGAATACTGAATTTCCATAAGTTGCCATCCTGAATTAGTTTTATACCGCCTTCCCTAAGAGCATAATCTTGTTGCAATTCTTCAAGTATTTTTTTGATATCATTTTTTAAGCCCAGATTTAATTTGTTTGCTAGTACGTCTATAGTAACACCTTCAGGTATACAGAAAAGTATTGATTCTATTTTTGCCTTTAACTCGGCTTTCTGCCGCTCTGCAGTGTGTTTATCAGTATGTGAAAGATTAATGCTTTTACTCAGTTTTTCCTCTTGTAGCTTTGATTTCTTATCTTTTGCCATCTTCTTTTTCTAGCGATTTTTCGAATACTTCTCTAGTTAAGCCCTTACCTAATTCTTTCTCTGAAGTCTTTATAAAAATAGGGCCAAAAGCTTCTTGCTGTTTAAGCTCTAGCTTACCTTGCGTTGCGAGATGCAACAAAGGTACTAATGTCCAAATAATATCGCATCTTTCTTTGCTTGGCAAGAGTTCCTCGAAACTTATAATAGATTTTTTAAATTTCCTTACAAGCGCTTTTAAGCGGTTGAAGACAAATTCAATCTTACCAAAGATGTCTACCTTTTTAACCTCAATATGAGGTGCCATTGCTGGCCTTAACTCTAGCCATCGCCGTCTTCTGCGCTCATCAACTTCGATAGCTCTCTTTAGCGCATCAACGAGCTCAAATATAGTTACTTTGCGTTTTCGAGGAATTGGTATCCGCGCATCTAATTTTGCCTTTGTGAAGTGCTTCTCAAATTCATAACTAGCTTCTTCTTCAATTTCTTGAGTAAATTGTTCTGGGTTTGTTAACATTAACAATTGTTCAAGGCCAATGTGCTCCGCCTTCATCTTCAACAAAATTGCTGCGGCAAGAATCACCTTACCAGACAAGCGAAAATTCATTTCTTTCAATCTTCTAATCATTGTAAGATACTCTTGTGCAAGAATTGAAATGTCGATATCCCAAGGATCTATTTTACCTTCTCTTGCCAGCTCGTAGATGACAGATTGCCAGCTAACGTCATCTTCCTGAAATATTAAATTGTAAATGAACTTATCGCTATCTCTTTTTAGAATTAATTTATCATTTTGTTCCATTTTACAATAGCCAGCTTAGTACTAGCGCGCAAAAGCTTAGTGCAAAAGTGCCTAGCCAAATACTTTTGCTCCAGTAAACTACTTTTGCGCCGTCTAATGGGTTAAATGGTATTAAGTTAAACAGTGCGAGCCAAGCATTAACCTGTGCACCAAGTATAAACATTTTTATATTAAAAAGAATTGCGAGCAGACCAAAAAGGCATACCAGAGCCAAGTTTATCAGAGAGCCCGCAATTCCAATCAAACCAACATCTCTTGGTCCTAATCTTTTTATAATATGATAACTAAAAGTCTTTTTTACAGGTGCCATTACGACAGCACCTGGCGCGGCAAATACAAAGTTGCCTCTTGTAATGAGAGCAATAATAATTGCAAATATCAAACCTGAAGGCCAAGCACGGAATTCAGCCCAAAGGCCCTTCTTTTGTGCGACATACTTGTGGCCTAGTTCATGAAGGACAAAAGCAAATCCGACAATAACTAAGGATTGCAAAAAAAAGCCAAGCATAGCATTTGGGTTCATAAAATAACCTTCTGTAAAAATTTCTTTCCTAAAAAGAACTAACTGAAATGAAAAAGCCAAGGCTGTAAGAGCTGTACTTATATCAAAGATTTCCTTCCTAGAAACTTTGAAAAAAAATTTCATAGTTTTATGCTCACCACCGCCGATTCGCCTTCTTTTGTCATAGACACGCCGTAAAGTGCATCAGCTTCAGATATAACAGAATCGTTATGCGAGATTATAATAACTTGTGCCTTTCGCGAATACTCCTTCAGCAACTTAGCAACTTTTTCCGAATTCAATTTGTCAAGCGCAGCGTCAATTTCATCAAGTAAATAAAATGATGCTGGCTCGTGCTCTTGGATTGCAAAAATAAATGCAAGAGCAACAAGAACTTTTTCACCACCGGATAAAGCTGTTATAGAAACCCGCTTCTTCTTTGCATCTGTAATCTTTACGAGCACGCCACCCTCAAATGGTTTCTCAAGATTTTCCAGCTCTAACTCTCCATTGTACTTAACATTAATTTTACTATAAATGCTTGAAAAGTGTGAATTAATCTCAGAAAATGTTTTCATAAATGCCTCTGTTTTTTTCGCTTCAACTTCATCAATAATTGCAAGAACAGAGTTCTTTTCTTCTTGCAATTTAGCAACTCGAATAGAAAGTTCGTTATATTCTTTAAGAACATCTTCAAATATTTCTAGAGCACGCATATTGACATTTCCAAGAGCTTCCAACTTAGCCTGCGCGTCTCGAATTTTTTTCTTTGCTTCCTCTAAAGTCTTAAACTCTGTAGGCTCAATGCCCACAAAGGGTCGCATTTCTTCTTCGATTGCGGCAAGCTCAGCTTCGTATTGCGCCTTTTCTATGGCTAAATTGTTTTTCTCAGTTTCAACTTTGTTAAGCTGTACCAAAAACTTATTATATTCGCTTTCTGTTTCGCGCAAAGTATTGCTAAGGCCAAATTGTTCTTCAAAAGCTTCCTTGAGTTTTCCATGGAAGCTTTCCTGCTCTTTTTCTTTTGCCTCAAGTTCTTTCTCTAAAGCTTTAATTTTAACTTCTTCTTCAGAGATTTGTTTATCAAAACTCTTTTTCTCTTTTTCCAATTCCCTCAAAACCCTCAAAATATTTTCTTTTTCTGGCAAGAGTGCATTTTCTATTGTAGCCTTAGTAGCGGCAATTGCAGCTTCTAACTCTGTTCTTTTTCTTGCAATTTCTTCAGCCTTTTCCATAGAGCTGCCAAACTGCAAATCATACAATTGAACTTTTTGCCTATTTCTACTAGAAACTTTTTCAGCAATTTCCGTTTCTAATTTTATAAGATCTTGTTCAAGGTCTTTTACAGTTTTGGAGGCTTTTTGCAAGTTTTCTTCTAACTTCATTTTTCTTACTTCGAGATTAGAAATTTCTTTAGCTAGCTTACCCTTTTCTGTTAGCTCAGCTTTAGCATCAACCTCTGCCTTTGCTTTTCTTAAGCTAAACAATTCGTCTTCAAGCTTTATTCTTTTTTGCTCTAAAATATTGAATTGTTCCTTTAGCTTTCCCAATTCTAACTCTAGCTTGTCAATTTGCTCGTGCGCAATTGTTTCAAAAACCATACTTGTTTGTCGAAAGCCACCTGTTATTGCTCCACTTGGCTCAAAAAGGTCCCCATCAAGAGTCACCATTCGATATTTGCCAACACCAAGTTCTTTTGCAACATTAATTCCTTGTACAACAATTGTATTGTGGAAAACATATTGGAAAACTTTTTTGTATTTAGGCTCACATTCTATTAAATTATGTGCCAATCCAAGAACGCCAGGTTTCTTCAGTACAGTTTCAGGTACATCTTCTTCAAAGATCTTCAGTTTATCTAATGGCAAAAAAGTAGCGACCCCAGACTTGGAGCTTTTCAACAATTCAAGGCACTTGATTGCGGTCTCGACATCTTTAACAACTATATTTTTCATACGGTTGCCGGCAGCTGTCGAAAGTGCGATTGCATATTGCTGTTTGGCGTTTCCAAGCTCAGCAACAATGCCACAAACGCCAGGAATTTCCTTTTCCCGCAAAATACGAATTGCAGCATCTCGCAGCAGCGCTTCTTGCGAGCCTTTGGCAATAATTTTACTTTTTGTTAAACTCTCTTCTTTTTTAATAATCTCCTTTCGCAATTCACCAAGCTCCAAAGCTAATTTGGAATCTTCTTTTGCCAAACTGTCAATTTGCTTTGCCAATTGTTGTTGCTTTTGCTTAGCTTCAGCGAAATCTTTTGTCGACGCCCTTAACTGGTCAATTCTTTGAGAAATCAACTTTATTTCAGAATCGTAAACTTGAATCTTGGCATTTAGCTCGTGAATCTGCGTGTTTATTTTATCTCTCTTGTTTCTTAAAGAATCAATCTCTTTTTCTAGCTTGTCGACTTCTGCCCCAAGTGTATTTAGGTCTTCAACAGAACCTTTTTTTAGTGCAGCCTCTTCTCTCTCAATTTGCTGAAGCTGTTGCTCAAAGGCAGCTTTTTTTTCTTCTTCAGTTCTCAACTTTGCTTGTAGTGAAGAAAGTTGTTGCTCTAAATCAGTTTTTCTTTTCTGTATCCTCTCGATTTCGTTTAATGAAGTCGCAACTAATGTTCTCGATTGTGCAAGCTTTATTCGGACAGCCTCTACTTCTTTTTGCAACCGTAAAGATTCTTCGCCACCTTTTTTTTGTATTTCTTTTTCTAATTTTTCAAGCTGCTGTTTGAATTGCGCAATCTTCTTACTTGCAATTTCAATTTCGAGCTTTATGTTGCCAATGTCTAATACTTTGGCTTCGATTTCTGCAGCAACTTTGTCTCTTTTTGCCTTAGCATACTCTTGTCTTAATTTCAACTCGCCAGCTTGGAATCTTTTGATATCATTTTGTAGTTCTCTGTAAGCTTCAGCACCTTTCTTTTCTTCTTCTAGGTTTTTCATATAAGTTTCTTTTTCACGCAAAATTATGCTAACTTCCCTTAATCTCTCATCAACTTTTCCCAATTCTAAAAGTGCTTTAGCTTTTTTTTCTTCATAAACCCCAATTCCTGCAATTTCCTCGATAAATTGTCTTCTCTCTAGAGGACGCAAGTCTACAAATCTAGAAATATCGCCTTGAAGAATTATATTATGGCCATCTGGAAAAATTCTTGCCATAGCGAGCAAGTCTAACACTTGCGCTCTCGTTGCATTTTTGCCATTAATTTTAAACTGTGTTTGGCCGTTTTTCTTGATTTTTCTTCTTATCTCAATAGTTTTGGCCTCTAGAGGAAAAATCTTACTATCGTTATCAAGAACAATAGAAACATCACCTTCGGCAGCTATGGCGCCTTTCCTCTTAAATAACAAATCTGCAAAATTTTCGGCTCTTAAGTCCTTAGACGAAAGTCTACCAAGAATAAAACAAAGACCGTCAAGAATATTTGATTTACCAGAACCATTTGGACCTATAATGCAATTTAGACCTGGCTGAAAATTAATATCAACCTTTTTGTTGAAAGATTTAAAGCCTCGTAACTGTAATTGGCGAATGTAAGTTTTCATCATTCAAACTACGCGAGACTTGAATTTTAAACATTTTGTATACTTTTGTATGAGACCGAATTTGGTTTTTATGCCGCGCTAAAATTATCCTTTATGGTGTTAATCTTTGTGGGTCTCTTGGGAATAATACTGCTTCCCTAATGTTCTCAAGGCCTAAAAGCTGCATTGTTAACCTTTCTATACCTATGCAAAAGCCGCCATGAGGAGGAGCCGCATATTTGAAGAATTGCGTAAACCACTCTATTAAGTTTGGATTCATCTTTTTGATTTTAATATTTTCTATTAACTTATCATAGCGATGCTCACGCTGACCTCCTGACGACAGTTCCACACCTCTATAAATAAGATCTGTGCTTCTAGCAAATTTAGGTTCCTTATCAACTCGCATCACATAAAATGGCTTTTCTTCAAATGGAAATCTATTTAGAAAGAAAAAATTATGTCTGTATTTTTCTTTCACATATGCGCTAAGCAATCGCTCAGCTTCAGGGTCTATTTTTTTAGATTTATGACCTAATTTTTCTAAAATCTTGTAAACTTCGGGAAATTGAAGTACGGGAAAAGGCGTTTTTGGAATTTGAAAGTCAGCGTTTGGGAAAAACTTCAATTCTTCTTTACAATCTTGCACCACTTTTTTCATCATAGCTGCAACAAGCTGCTCTTCAACTTTCATGACGTCAAACTCGTCTTTGATAAAACCAATTTCTAAGGCTAAGGTTCTATGTTCTGTTAAATGGCGAGTAGTAAAGGAAAGTTCTGCGCGCCAACTTGTTCCTAAGTCAACAAGCTTATCAATACCTGCTAAAATCGTCAGCTGCCTGTGAAGTTGCGGATCTTGTCTTAAATATGCGTTTTTACCAAAATAAGGCACTTCAAACATCTCGGAACCAGATTCTGACGGATAGCCAAGCAAACAAGGTGTAAATGTAATTGTAAAGTCGTTAGCAGCACACCATTCTATCGCACCTTCAACAAGCTTCGATTGTATCTTAAAAACTGCGCTATGAATGGGCTGCCTCAAGTCTAGCACACGCCAATCCAATCTCTTTGACAGATCTGTTTTAATCTTTCCAGACATATCAATAGGAAGTTTTGGATCTGCAGCGGACAAAAGCTCAAAATCTTTCAACTCAATTTCATTGCCACCAGCTTTAAGCTTTGAGCTCTTGACTTTACCTTCAGCTAAGAGTACAGATTCATGAGTTATTTTTGCAATTCTTTCTATTAATTTAGGATTATTAGATACTAATTGCACAACACCAGATCTATCTCTTAACTTTAGAAAAGCAATTTTTCCTAAAGACTTTATTTCTGCAACCCAGCCTCCAACTACTACATCAGAACCTTCTTTTTTGTTTTGAACAATTGCACAATAGATTCTTTTGCTAATGTCGATAGCCATTGCTAATCTTCAAACATTGCAAGAGTTTTTTGACCTTTAAGCTTTTCCAATTCCTTTATAGTACCCCAACTCTTTCTTATGTATTTAGCAATTGAAGGATTTTCCCAGTTCTTTTTTAAAAAATTTATAGTTAAAGGATCTGCAGGATAGCCACTACCAAAATTAATACCAATTTCCTTCTTAATAATCTCAATTTCTTCATCTCTTGTTACTTTTGCGAGAATCGATGCTGCCGCAACAATTGGAAATTTAGTATCAGCTTTATGCTCCGAAATTATTTTTGCATACTGATGTGCCAAATTTTTCCTAATCATAATTTCAAATTGCTTGCTATCTGGCGATGTTGGAGAGTCTATATACACTATATCAGGAGCCAACTCG
This sequence comes from Candidatus Nanoarchaeia archaeon, assembly GCA_038851215.1. GTDB lineage: Archaea > Nanobdellota > Nanobdellia > UBA10117 > UBA10117 > JAWCLD01. Next base: position 16,968 of record JAWCLD010000008.1, read on the forward strand.
TCTATTAGCTCAGATATTTTTAGAGCTTCGAGCTGGTTTATGTTTAACCCAACATTAGCACGAGAGTCTATTTCTTGCGCTGAAATGACAGAAATTTTGTAATTTTTTGACAATCTCATTAATTTCTTAAAGGCAATTTGCCTTTGCCTTGGGCTGAGTTGCTTCGATTCTTTTATTTTTAATTTTTCGAGCTTAGCCAGCTGGTCTTCGTCAATGCAATAAGCTGCTATAACTAATGGACCAATTACACAACCGCGGCCAGCCTCGTCGATACCACAAACTTTCATTTTTAGTATGAATAGCGCGGGCTAGATTTGAACTAGCGACCTCCGGGTTATGAGCCCAGCGGGCACTCCTGGCTGCCCCACCGCGCTAATTTGCAAAGAAAAATTTGATTTAAAAGGCTATCTGGTCTATTAATGAAGTAAATATTTCAACGCTAAAAACCTATTATTCAAGTTGCTTGAATTTCACCACTTCACCAATTTCGGTAAGATGCTTTTGCGCAGCTTTTGACAGCTTACCTTTAGATATAACAATCACAGGAAATTTCTTTTGCATGCCGATGGAATATGCAATTGACAGGTCGTTCTCAGAAATTGATTTCTTGTTTAAAACAAAGACAAGAAATTTTATTGGACCAATGTTGCTCGGTATTGCTGCTGTGATAATAGCCTCCTTACCTTTCTTTTTCAATTCTTTTGAAACTATTTCCGCACCTTTTTCTGTTAGCCAAGCAAGACTAGCATCAACAACGTTTGTTTCTTTTGTTGGTGCAGTTTTGTCGAGGAGGAATTTCTTAGCCTGCTCCAGTAGCGTTAATTTTGGCCGTTCTAGCTCAGATTTAACTTCAACTTTAGGTGCATCTTCGCCAGGCTTTTCAACAATTATTTGTGGCACAATCTCTTTAAGCTTCTTAGTCTTAATTTCAGATTCTTCAGCAGCTTGACTTCTGACGAGCTCAGGCGCTTCTCCTTGTTCGGTAACTTTTATAGGCTCGATGGCTATAGTTTTCATCCTCGCAATCTTTTTTGCTGCTAATTCTCTCTCCCTTTGTTCGATTTCTTTGAGCCTTGCGAGAAACTCTGCACGCTTTTTCTCGACCTCTGCGCCTTGCGGCACAACTGTGGCAAATTGTTTTGCTGTTGGTTTAGTGTTCATTAATTTCTTGATTTTTTGGTCGGCGATAATCTCCTGTCCGGCAACAAAATAGACTGGAACACCACCAATTTTCTCTGAGCTAGCTTTTATTGCCCCAGCCTCGACTAATTGGTCAAGAAAGGCTTTCGCAAGAAAACTATCGAGATTTAATTTTGAGGCAACTTCTATTGGAAGCACTGGTTGCTGCTTTACAATTGCGAGCACGCGGTCAAGATGTGCTATAGCCATACTTATCAAGATGATAGTGTAACTTTTAGACTTTTCTAATGTGTAGAAAACAACAATTTAAGAATTTCCTATTGAGTCAAATCCTTGTAATCGTTGACAAAGACTAGGCTTTTGTCAACTTTTCCAACAAGAGCATCCGCTAGCTTGATGCCACCGAGAGCTTCCGGTAACAAGATAAAATCTGCACCAGCTTTTTTAAGCTTTGGAACTATTTTTGCATCTGAAGCGCGAACTGCAATCTTAGCATAAGGATTTAACTCCCTCGCTGTTATTGTTAATAAGAGATTTTTGCCATCGTCTCCTAATGCTATGGCGACTCCGGCAGCGCGTTCGATGCCAGCATCTTTCAACACGTGTTCGTCTATAGGTCCGACATCTATTACAGCAAGATTTTCAGCCCTTAACTTACTAATAATATCTTTGTCTTTCTCTATGAAAACAACTTTGTGACCGCGGTCGATTAGCCTAAAACCTATGTTTCTTCCAACTTTGCCTGCCCCACAAATTATGTAATGACCTTTCATAGCTTTAATTTCAGTTATCATTCTCGCCTCCTTGATAAAATCTCCAAATCTTCCCTCTACAGCAAGGCCAAAAGCACTCCATATCGCAAACCATATTAAAATTGCTCCAAATAAATTTAACCCTATCACCAAGCTGTGCGGACTTTCTGTAGCCGCCTTGCCAGCCAGAGCTTCTATCGTGGCAACAAAAGCTCCTGTTAAGTTATGTCCAGTAAACAAAAAACCAATAATGCCAATTGCTAAAATACTTATTATTAATAAAATCAGATATTGCAGCTGCCGCAGCATTCGCTCGGTAGCTCGGAAGTAAGACCTCATGTCTTTTTTATAAAGTTGCTTAATTTAAAAGTTATGCGCCATTCGGGATTTTCGTCGCAACGAGAGCGAGTGTCTCTTTGTGTTTCGCACCCGAGTCCCGAGCTTGGGAAGCTCGTGTCCTACTATTAGACTAATGGCGCAAATGTCTATATTTTTTGAGCAATAAATCTTTATAAAGAAAACTAAATTGCTAAAGAAGTCTGACATGAAGCCAGCGAGATGCGATATAAAACAAAGTATTCGGAATCAGAAGAATTTACAGTGTATAGATATTTTCATTACACTCCAAAACAACTAGGTGTCAGAGGCTTTCTCGCTACGATATGTGCGGCAATAACTGTTTTCCTTCTTACGCCACTACCTGATGAAATTTTTATTATACCTGTGCTAGCAAAAGCATGGCAATATGTTTTGCAGCTAGAATTAGACACTGCGATATTGTATGCCTATGGAACTTATAAGGGAACAGGCATTTTATTTTTGCTACTAACATTGCTCTTTGGAGCACAATATCTAAGAGATGCAATAATCGCTAAAACTAAGGCTATAAAGGAAATGCGTAACAAACTTAACGGGCACCTCAAAGAAGTACACAAAGCAGTCAAGATACATACCGAAAAAATAAAGACACCCAAAGTTTATTACAAGCTTGTAGCTCGCAAAAAAACGCATTATCCATCATTGCGAAGTAGCATTTAAAAAGCATCTAATTTCTTTCTATTTTATGGGCCCTTGGTCTAGTGGTTATGACGTTCCCTTGACAGGGGAAAGGTCCCCAGTTCGAATCTGGGAGGGCCCATCGCAGCCGTGCTGCATTAATGCGGGGATACCCAAGTGGTCAAACGCAAGGACTAAAG
>JAWCLD010000009.1:0-19686 GCA_038851215.1 Candidatus Nanoarchaeia archaeon
AGCCCATATATAGATGAAAATAAATAGGATATAGGAATCAAATTAATCAGTTTTTAGCATATCTAATAAATAATGAGCCCACAAATGGAGATTTTGATGAAGTTCTTATTTTAAGGTCTCAACAGGCGCACAAAGAGGGAGTTGATGAGATCCGTTCCACTTTGGAAATAAGAGGTTACGATAATATCGAAATTATTGACGGTGGTGGGACAATTGACGTAATATTTGATAGAGATGGAAATTTGTATTGAGTTGACCCAACACAAACCAAGTAGAAGAAAAAAGCGATATTGAATGTCTTAAAACAATGTACGAGGTTGGTAAGAGTTTAATTTGGTAAAATATGCTTTTTGTTGTATAATGATAAGAAAAGTAAAAAGAGAGAGGATTAGTCCTCTTCAGTCTCATTATCTAAGCGAGATTCATTTCTCGCTCGCGTCCTGTTTCTTTCAAGCTCACCTAATCCCTCGCCCGCTTCAGTTTCATTTCTTGTTCTATTTTGTAACTTTTCCTGAAGAGCTTTTAGTTTTTCAGTAACATTCTCAACATGCCCCAGTCTCGCTTCAATTTTCGCCCTTTCCTCTTCGGTTAAATTTACCTTAGCCAAAATTTCATTGAGCAATTCGATCCTTCGCTCATGCACTTGTATTGCTCGCTCTAAGCCAGTGATGTTGCCACCCTTGTTAGAAATCGCATTTATTCTTGCTCTAACTTTCTCCATCAATTTTTGATGTGCCTCTAAAGCCTTTTCCATGGCTATGGTGTTGTTGTTCTTAGCAGCTATCTTAGCTTGTATCAGTCTCAACCGGGCAAGCTCCAACTCAAGTTGAGCTTTCTTTTCCTGATTAAGTGCAAACATTACTTTCAATTCTTGCATTAGAACTTTGAAACCGCTGACATCACTTTCATTTAATTCCTGCGCTTCTTCTTGCTCGAGTTCTACAGTTTCATTTGTTGTAGCGTTGCCTTCTTGCGCATGCGCAAATGTAATTATAGATAGCAGCAAGAGCGGAGCTAACAACAAAATCCAATATTTCATTTTTACACCTGATAGTAGAATTAAATAGGCAATATAAAGATTTCTATAGGAGTGCGGGAGGAAGGATTTTCCATCCAAACATGCGCAACAGTGCTGCACATGTAGATTTGAACCTTCGAAGGCACTAAGCCACTAGCTCCTGAAGCTAGCACGTTTGACCACTTCGCTACTCCCGCGTTGATTAAAGCTATTGCTTGTAGTGCGGGGAGTAGGATTCGAACCTACGAAGGCACTAAGCCATTGGATCTTAAGTCCAACCCCTTTGACCACTCGGGAATCCCCGCATGTAGGAAGTTTAATTTCGATTTAAAAGAGTTTTCTATAATTGTGGTAAAATATAGCCTTTCCTTAAGATGTTCAAATTTTCTATAGCAGCTCTTAAAGTAATTTTTCCCTTTTCACAATATCTAATCAGTGCATCGCAGGCCGGCTTGACGAAGCAAGGCAGACCAGTATCCAAATTAAAACAACCACGCTTATCAACACTCTTTTGAACTTTGGTGCTAAGCAAATATACCAAATCATCTAAAAGCCTTGCCTGATCGGTATAACTTTCTTCTAACTCTTCGTGCAGAGCTTTTACTTTTGGGCTGTCAACCTTAGTTTTCATAATGTGTAATTGCGGATATCTATACTTAAAAGGCGTCGGCTCAAATGGTCCTTCCAAAACTATTGTATAAATTATTTCATAATCAAGCTGCTGTGCGACTCCTAAAGCATATTCCAAAGTTTGCCTTTCATGCGCATGTTTCATATAGTAAAAATGTCTACTTCTTTTCATATCGAGAACACCGATTGCATGATTATCGTCAAAAGTAAAAAGATTGTCAGCTCTTCCAGCAACTATTAATTCTTGCTTTAGAGTTTTGCTTTCAAAAGTATAAGAAAGGGCTTTTTCGCAATACTTCCATCTTGGCGGCAAATTTTCGCGTTCAGCATGTTCAAAATTTTGGCAATGCTGCGTTAAGCAAAGCTCATGCCTCGTCCTACCTATTTCCGCGAGCTTTCTCTCTAGCTTTATGTTGAACATCTGGACATATTTTTCCAAATCAACTTTAGATAAAATGCAGGCAATTTTGCATCCAAACTCGCTAGGCCTTATGTGTCCATCTTTGACTTGGAGCGAGCAAATCAAAGGTATTGGTCGAGATTTTGCAACTATTTTCGCCCATGGCTTGCTTAAGTGTCCTCTATCTTTATCATAAACATCAACATGAAGGTTTCGCCTCTCTGTTATAAATCGCCAAGTATCTTCTATTCCTTGAATGTATCTACCGCCTTCGATACAATCCTTCACTAGTAAGGCTATACGTTCGCGGCCAATCTTTTCCGCAAGACCACGCATGCATTTTTTGCGGTCTATATCACCAAGCTCACAATATTGCGCAAGTCCGCATTGTAGACACTCACCTATAGAAGGACATCCCGCCATATCTTACATTATGAATAGCAGATTTAAGTATTCTTATCGCAGAATCCGATGAAGTGCCGCCATATATTTTAGCTTTTGAGCTTCTAGTAACCTGCCCAAAAGTCGTAAATTTGATACCGCCTGCTTCAAAAACTTTCGCAGCATAGCCGCCTTCTTCTGTGTAAAGAGGTATTGGTTCTTCCATGTCAAGTCTGTCACAAATGTTTTTATACGCATTTCCAAGCAACCCTTTTATAACATAAGTGCAATCTTCTAACAATTGTTCTTGTTCTTTGATACGCTCGTTATCCCGGTCGACGAAAACCGATTTTGCAGCATCAGGATAAAAAAGCAAAGTCTTGAATTGATAAATTCCTTTTTGGCCTTCAGTATCCTGGTTTAGCCTTCGTACCAAATCCGCATCGCTAATACTAACACTCTGGTCGGGAGGCAACTTGCTATTTATTTCCTCAAAAATGCCCAAAAATGGAAATTTCAGTACAACTTTGTCATTTTCGTACGCTGTCGCGGCTGGGAACAATACAGGAGCAACTGGAAAATAAACTATTTGCTTTTTTGAAGGGCCAAATTCGTCATAAAGTTCTTGTTCCATCTGCAAAATTCTGTCCCCAAGAGTAAAAAACTCTGAAAAAATAGAAGTGCAGGCATAGCCCATGTTAGGGTCTTTTGATTCACTAGTTATAAAAATAATTTCATAATCTTTTAGAGAAGGCAACCTTGCAAAAATAGCTTCATTAAGGTACTTATAGGATTTAAGAGCGCCGACTACCCGCGGCTTTTCTGACCATCTTTTAGCTTCTTCTAAAAGCTTATTGCAGCGTTTTGCTTTTGCTTTGAACTTAATCGGCTGTATGAGTAAGGGTTCTAGAATGGAATAAATTCTACCTATTTTTTGTGGATCTGAAAGCGCCTTGCAAGCATCCACTAGTGGCATTCTCAGGCAAAAGCGCGTTAGTGTTTTAAAACTAACTTTAGTTTTTGCTTAATGCAAGAATACTTCTTAATAGGTTGCAAGCCAATAAATAGCAAAAAAGGCACAGAAGCAGTCCTATATTTGTATGGTGAAAGTGGGACAAAAGTCTGCAATATTCGCAGACCCCACATTTTTTGTACAAGGCGCATCCCGTACGAGGATGCGACTCGCCTGCAAAATAACCTTGTTAAAAGATTTAGCAATCAGCCTGATGTACAAATTAGAAAAATACAATCTGGAAAATACTATGTTGTGCAAGTCATTGGCCCAAGAGAATTGAAGAAAGAGCTTCCCGAATTGTTCATAAAGACAAGCAATGTTAGCGATCTTTTGGACTGGGCCTTCCCAGCTTTTTCAAAAGTTTCGATTGAAAATAATGAAAAAAATAAAGAAATAAGAATTACAGAACCGGCTAGTCTTGAAGAAATTTTGAAATGGCCAATTTTGGCAATCGACCTAGAGCTTGATAAAAAAAATACCCAAAATTATATTAGAATTAATACAGCGGCCGTCGTTGGTGAAAACTACAAAACTGTCTTTAATATTTTTGATTTTGACATGCGCATGGGTTGCTCACAAAAAAAATTAATTGCACAACTGGAAAAGATTATTTATGATATAGATCCTCCTATTATTTGCTCGCATAATATAGCTTTTGATCTCTTGCAACCCAAAGAGAAAGTTGGGGCATTTTGCATTGGAGTTGATGGCGGCAGCCCTGTGATAAAGGGCGGCATAGGTTTGAAGCGGAAAAAAAGCAAAAATAATGGTGAAGAGGAGCGCAAAGGTTTCCCTAAAATAGAAGTTGCTGGCAGGCAGCTGTTTTGCAGCATGTCTTTTGCGCGTAACAATTTATGGAGTTCTAACAATAAATTGTCAACTGTGGCGAATTTTCTCGGTATTCAATACGAAAAGGGTCTCGACTATGAAGAGCTTGAAGAGCTTGTGCAGAAAGCAGAAAGAGGTGACGCATATGCAAGAGAGTGCATTAAAACATATTGTCTAGAAGATTGTGAAATCCACTTAAAACTAGCAAAAAGACTTTTGCCTATAGCATTGAGAGAAGCACTAGCATTTGAAACAGATTTGATGAGTGTTTGTTTTACGTCAAAGGCAACATTGGCAAGAAAGCTTCGTGATAAGAGATACTTCGAGAGTCTTGGAACTTATAGAAGAGATAGGACAACAGAGCTGCAAGAATTTGATATCTATGCAGAAAAGATAAGAATGATGAAATCAGCCCTTAATCTTGAAACAAAAAGAGGCTATTTCACCGAGCCACTAATTGTAGTCTTTCCAAGATTTTTAGAGTTTGGTTTTTTCGATTTATTATCAAGAGAAAGAGCTGCAGCAATTTTGAGACAGGGTATAGCAAAATCGCAATCCCCTATTGACAAAATTATTTTCCGCAGAGATTTAGAAGCGCTATGCGAAGAGCCTCTATTTGACCTTTATGCTTACAAGAATTCAACTGATAAAATGAAAGATGTGTTTTTAGGCCGCTACAAAATAGACCCTAATATAATTGAGCGAAAGCTTTTCGCTTCTCTGGAAGATTTCAAAAATCTTCTGAAAGTTGCAAATGTCGAAGTGATTAATTATTCTAACAGGTTTCTTTTTCTGAAGCCAAAAGAAAATCTTAAGCAATCCCTTCAAATATTAGAAAGATCTCCGTTAGTCGATGTTTACGCAACGACCAAGACAGTAATATCTGGAAGTAGTGGCAGAATTTTAGCTTCAATAGATGGTATTGCGATAACCTCACAACTTGACATTTATGGCCGGAAAGGCTTGCGAACCGATTTCGAAAGAGAAATTTACTCTTACTTACTTGACTTCATTACCGGCAAGCTTGCAAGGTCAAAACTCTTTACTATATTAAAGCAGAGATTTGTAGATTTGGCACAGGGCAAGGTCCCGAAAATAGATTTAGTATATCACATTGAAGCGGAATTCGAGCCCCAGTACTATTCTTGGCCAGCACAGGAAACAGAAAGGGTAAAAGCTCTGAAGGACCTCGGCGCACGGCAAGGCGATAAATTTGTATTCGGCTACGGCATAGGCGAAGATGGCAAACCAAAGCGATGTAAAATTGAGGAATTTTTGAAGAATGATATAGAACTAAATATTGCGAGATATCAAGAGAAATTTTTCGGCGAAGAAGCTAAAAAAGGTGGCAGAAAATTTCCTGATGGCTCAATATCTGACTTGATTTATTCTATATGTCCTGCATGTTCAACCTCAGAAAGAGTAGAGCTAGGACGGTTTTTTGAGGGCAAAGCGGCCAACCTAGCTCGTTGGGGCATCTATTCTAATCATACACAAGCAAAATTATTTTAGAGATGCTCCCGGCGAGATTTTCTACGGAGCACGCACGCTCCATATTTGAACTCGCGCCAGCGGATATTTCCAACGCTTTTTTGCGGTTGAGAATCCGCGATCCTTAACCGGGCTAGACGACGGGAGCAAATTAAGATTTTGAAATTTGCTTTAAAAGTATTGCTAAGCGGGCCCACGAGGATTTGAACCCCGATCTGACGGTCCGAAGCCGCCTGCACTATCCTGGTTATGCTATGGGCCCAGAATAAAGTTTAAATCTTACTTTTTAAAGCTATTAGCATGGCCATCTTCATAGGCCCTGGTGGAGTTCCTATTTCTTCCCATGATAGAAGCACGATTGGCGGCATAAAGCATTGTTCTAAATTGGGATTAAATGCTATGGAAGTCGAATTTGTCCGCGGTGTCAATATGAGCAAAGAAATGGCGGTTGAGGTTGGCAAAGTCGCCAAGGAGCTCAATATCAAATTAAGTTGCCATGCACCATATTACATAAATCTTCTTTCTGAGAAAAAATCAATAGTGCACGCATCAATTCAACGAATTGTTGATACTTTAGACCGCGCTGAGAGGATGAATGCTGATGCAATCGCAGTTCATGCTGCTTACTATGGCAAACTAACACCTGAAGAAGCTCAAAAGAAGATGGAAGCGATTACTGAGGAAATTCTCAGCAAAGCGGAAAAATTAGGAATAAAGCATGTTAAACTTGGCTACGAAACAATGGGCAAGGTCTCTCAGTGGGGAAGCTTGGAAGAGATATCTGAATTGTGCAAGAAATTCCACAAAAAAGTGATTCCTTATTTAGATTGGGGACATCTTTTTGTAAGGGGAAATGGTAAAATCGATTACGAAGTTATTTTAGAGCATATGAGAAAGTTGGGCATTAGCCACATTAATTCACATTTCAATTCCGTTAAATATTCATCCGCATCAAAACAATATGTTGATGTTCATGTTCCCATCGCTGCAAAGTCGCCAGACTTTGCAGAGCTTGCAAAACTACTTGTAAAACATAAAACAAGCATAACACTTATATCGGAAACACCAGTTCTTGAACAAGATAGCTTAAGGATGAAAGAGATTTTAGAAAAAATCGGATACAAATTTTAAGCAGAATTAAGTTGTCGCTAGCACTTTTACTATTTCTAGCCAAGCTCTGGCAGTAGAAGTTGGATTGTAGCCGCCTCCCCCTAAAACCACTAACTTACCTTCACATTTCGTATGTATAAATTGATGTAATGTTTGTGCCGCATAACTATAGCTCACAGGCTCATAGCGTAAAGCTGTTAATGGATCGCCAGCCATGCCATCAGCGCCTGCTTGCCAGATTATAAAATCTATACTAAAATTAGATAAAAATTCCATTACTTTATCGAAGGCAGATCTAAACTCTTTGTCGCTAGCTCCAGGCATCAGTGGAAGATTTAGTTTTGTTCCTTGCGCAATACCTTTACCTTTTTCATGCTCAAAGCCTGTACCAGGGTAAAGCGTTCTAGGGTCTTGATGAATATCTGCAATTATTACGTTAGGATTGGATTCAAACGCATAAAAGACGCCATCTCCGTGATGCGCATCAGTGTCAATATACGCAACTTTCAAGCCTTTATTCAGCAAGTATTTGATGGCAATTGCAGCGTCATTAAAAATACAGAAGCCAGCTGCACCACTAGATGTAGCGTGATGCAGACCTCCTGTTGGGTTGAAACCATGTTCAAACTTCTTTCTTAAAACTCGCTCCACCAAATTAAGAGTGGTGCCCACAGACCAGCAAGCTGCTTCATAACAGCCTTTAAAAGCAGGTGTATCGCCATAATCAAGGTAGCCTTCGCCAGACATAGATTTTTGCTTTACAAATTCTATATAATTTTTGTCATGGAAAAGCTCTAATTGTTCTTCAGTTGCAAAGCTTGGCGAGACTCTTTTGATGGATTTGGGCAAATTGTCATAAAAGGGCTCTAGTCTTTTATTATTGAAAGGGTGGTTTGGAAAACTGTATAGATAAAGCTCAGCTCCCTTTGCTACAACAAGTCTCATAGCAATTACAATTATTCGTATGCAAGAAATATAAAAATTGCTAAGGTGTAAGTCTATCCATGGTACGCGGAAACGGGATTGTATCGAAAATGTGCTCACAGCCAGTCAACCACATAACAAGTCTTTCTATACCCAAACCGAAGCCTGCGTGCGGCACACTGCCAAATTTTCTTAAATCTAAATACCAAGTATAATCTGTATGGGGCAACTTAAATAATTTAATCGATTCGAGAAGTTCTTTTGCTGTTTCGATTCTGGAGCTTCCTCCTGTTATTTCGCCAACTCCAGGGACCAAGAGATCGGCGGCCAGCACAACTTTCTTATCTTTAGGGTCTACCTTCATGTAAAAAGCTTTGGTCTCGCGAGGAAAATGTGTCAAGAATAGTGGCTTGCCAACTTCTGCAACTAGCTTTCGCTCGTCCTCGTCAGTTAAATCGTAGCCCCATTTTTTGCCTAATTTCTTAATAGCTTCGGCATATTTCATTCGCGCAAATGGCGCCTTGAGTTTTTCTAGCTCTGTAGTATCTCTTCCAAGTTCTTTGAGCTGTTTCTTGCATTTCCGCAAGACATACTTTACTATGAATAAAATTAGTTCTTCTTCAAATTTTAGCAATTCGTCAAAGGACATCCAAGCAGCCTCCATTTCGTGGTGCCAATATTCTGCAAGATGTCTTCGTGTGCGGGATTTTTCGGCTCTGTAACTAGGAGCTATACAATAAATTCTTTCCAAGCCAAAAATAAGAGCTTCAGCATAAAGCTGCCAACTTTGTGTTAGATACGCTTTTTTGTCAAAGTATTTTACTTCGAACAAAGTGGAACCACCTTCACAAGCACAAGCTGTAAAGCTGGGTGATTGAATTTCATAAAAACCACGCTGCTTGTAAAATTCATGTATCGCTTCAAATACAGCACTTCTAATCTTAAAAATTAATGTTAGCTTTCTGCTACGCACCCACAAATGTCTAACGCTTCGGAGAAATTCCTCCGACAGATCTTTAGTTATTGGAAATCGCTCAGCCAAACCAACAATCCTCAAATCTTCAATCTGCAGCTCATAACCTGTTGGAGCTCTCGCGTCCTTCTTAATTTTGCCCGAAAGCTCGCAAGAGCTTTCGATTGTTATTTTCTGTGCAGCGGACCAAGCCTTTGAGCCTTTCTTGACTACTGCTTGAATTATGTCAGATGAATCCCGGATTATTAAGAAGATTAACTCTTTCTGCTCTCTCTTTCTATAGACCCAGCCTCTAATTGAAACTGTTTTGCCAATTTGCTCGTCTGATAATGTATCAGCTATTTGCGTAAACTTTTCGGAAACAATGCGTTTGCCTTTCAGTTTGTCTAAAGCTTCATAGCCTTTAAGTTTTGTAAGTTCTTCTTCAAGAGGGGCGAAGATAGCGGCAGCTTTTTCTTCCTCGCCTTTTTCCAATAAAGCATAACCTTTCTTGATTGATGCCTTAATAGTCTTTTTTATATCCTTTGCAGCCATCTATCCTCCTCTTTTGTAAAGCGCCCAGGACAGGATTCGAACCTGTGACCTTCCGCTTTCTTCGCTATTTGACACTTAACAGGCGGACGCTCTAGCCACTGAGCTACCCGGGCAACATGACATTTACGATAAACTTGGAAAAAATACTCTATAAATCTATCTAAAAAGAAGGTTCTAACAATTCCGGCACACCATCTCGGTTGCCATAGAGAGGTTTTAAAAATCAGACTTTATAAGTCTTTTTATGAAACAGAAAATCGCACAAGGCGCCGAGGCAATCCTATATAAAGATAAGGGTAAAATAATCAAAGACAGAATCTCAAAATCTTACAGAATTCCAGAAATAGATATGAAATTGAGAAGGGAGAGAACTAAAACTGAAGCAAGAATTTTACACAGATTAACAAGAGAGGGCCTAAATGTACCAAAGGTGCTAAAAATTGATGAAGAAAAGGCAATTTTGGAGCTAGAATTTATAGAAGGACTCAAACTAAGAGATTATTTAGACAAGACTAGCGATACATCTGTGTTCAAGCAAGTTGCACATCTTGTAGAGAGAATGCATAATGCCGGCATCGTACATTGCGACCTAACAACAAGCAACATGATTTTGCATAATAACAATGTTTTTTTGATAGATTTCGGCCTTTCAGATTATTCGAATAGGGTTGAAGATAAAGCTGTCGATTTGCATTTGCTGAAGGAGTGCCTAAAATCAAAGCATTTCGATATCTGGGAACAATGCTGGCGAATATTTGAGCAAAATTATGGATTAAAAGATGTCTTAAAACGGCTGACAGTTGTAGAAAAAAGAGGCAGGTATAGGGAAAAAGCTCCTATCTAGAAAGGCCTAAGCGATCTAGCACGGTGGAATCAGCATATACTCTTATTTTGTCTGCTTCCAAAATATCGCGCTCGATATAAACATTATCTTTCCCTACCTTTGCAAGAAGATTGAAATAGTGCTTCCAAGCACTCAAGTATTTTTTAAGGTCGATGCGCTCCAGATTCCTCAACTCTCGCTGTGCAAAATAAGGGCCGACTGAAAGCTGCAATGGTGTGATTTTATTTAAGATATCATTTATCGTGTGAAATTTAGTAATACATATCATAGTAAATAGGGAGGCAAAAAGTCTTTTAAAGCCTTATGCAGGCTTTGTCATTGCTAAAGATGGCAAGAATGCATGCTCGAAAGGCTGGAAAGTCGGGCTCTAAAAAACCGTTAGGGCCGGCACCAGCTTGGGTGCAATATAAGCCAGAAGAAATCGAGGCTCTTGTTATAAAACTAGCAAAGCAAGATTTGTCTACAGCGCAAATAGGTAATGTTCTTCGTGACAATTATGGAATTCCAGATGTTCGCAAACTTACTGGCAAGAAAATCTCTCAAATTTTGGCGCAAAACAAAATGGAACCAAAAGTGCCTGAAGATATCCAGGCACTTTCAAAAAGAGCAATTCGAGCGAAAAAGCACCTGGATAAAAATAAGAAAGACAAAGTTTCTTTAAGAGGGTTACAACTAATCGAATCAAAAATACACAGGCTCGCAAAATATTACAAATCTGTGGGTAAGTTACCTGCAGATTGGAAGCACGAACTAATAGGCTAAAATGGCGGCTGGGAAACAAGCAAAAGGAAAGAAAAAGTGGTTTACAGTTTTGGCTCCAGTACTTTTTGGCTCAAAAGAGCTTGCTGAAATACCTGCTTATGAGTCTGCAGAATTGCAGAAGAGGTTTGTAGAAGTAACGGGACAAATGCTTACAGGTCTACCAAAAGACATAAACAGGAAATATCTTTTACGAATAACTGAAATAAAAGGGGATAAAGTAGCAACAATCCCAGCAAAATATTATGTAACAGAGAGTTATATACAGCGTTCCGCTAGAAAATACAAAGATCGCTTTATCTATGTTCTCAATGCAACAACAAAAGACGAAAAGCAAGTTCGCATCAAACTTAATTTTTTCAATGCTAAGAAGTTGCACCATTCTGTTAGAGGTGAGGTGTTGAGGCGGTCAAAAGCATTTATCGAAACTGCAATAAAAGAGCTCGACAGTGTAAAAGTTTTCGAACCCGCAACCGTCGATAAGATATCAACCGATTTAAGAAAAGCATTGACGGGAATCTATCCAATAGACAAAATTTTTGTTGCGAAGTTAGCACTCGTTTAAGCAAATAAATTGTTTTTATCTTAATCTGACTACCTCAAGATTCTTTGGCGCAAGGGTCTCGACTTTAAAATTCTTGTGCAACGTACTTGCTATATTTAGTGTTTTTGAGGCTTCGCCATGTACAACAATAATTTTTTTTGGCTTTGGCCTTAATTTTTGTATGTACTCTAATAACTCTTCTTTATCCGCATGACCGGAGAAGCCAGTTATAGCGTGCCTCTCAAGGTTTACTTTGACAACTTCACCGTCAAACTTAATTTCCTTGTCTCCACGTTGAACGTAATAGCCTGGCGAGCCTTCAGCCTGATAATTTACAAATATAATTGAATTTTTAGGATTATCAGCAAGCTGCTTGAAATATTCTACTGAGGGACCGCCTGTAAGCATACCTGATGTCGCCAAGATTACGCAAGGTGGACCTTCAATCACTTCTTGTCGCTCTTTTGAAGAGCCTATGCGCTTAAACATAGGATTAAGTAATGGGTTTTGCTCCTCATAGAAAACTTTTTCGCGGACATCAGCCGCCATAAATTTCGGATATGCTGCATGAACTGCAGTGACATCCCAAACCATGCCGTCAACATAGACAGGTGCAGAAAAACCCTCTTCCCTTGCTGCCTTTTCAAGGACAAGCATTATTTCCTGCGACCTTCCAACTCCTAACGTTGGAATAAGAACTTTACCTTTTCTAGCAATGGTTTCCTTAATAATTTTCATTTGCTTATCTTCGCACTCCTCTCTGCTCGGCATAATATCTTCAGGTGCGCCGTACGTACTTTCTAATATAAGAGTTTCAACCCTTGGAAAAGTGGTTTGCGCCGGACTTAACATTAGTGAGCGTTTTACTTTTAAATCTCCTGTATAAAGCAAATTGTGCCAGCCTTCACCAATATGTAAATGGACTAGCGCACTACCAAGAATGTGGCCAGCATTGTAAAATGTTAATCTTATGTCTGGCGTTATATCAGTAACTTCAGCATAATCCAATGCAATAGTGTGTTTAATCGCCTCCTTGACATCTGTTGAATTATATAGTGGTTTTCCAACATGCGACAACTCAACATAATCTAAAGCGAGAAGAGCCATTATGTCTCGAGTAGGCTCGGTGAGATAAGTAGGACCTTTGTAACCCATCTTATAAAGATAAGGTAAAAAGCCGCAATGATCGAGATGCGCGTGTGATATTATAACAGCATCTAAATCTTCTATATTAAACTCAGGAACATTTAAGTATGGATATGCGTGCCTGCCTGTTGCAGCAATATTAAGACCGCAGTCTATCAAAACCTTAGACTCTGGCGTTTGCAAAAGAAAACAGCTTCTTCCTACTTCCCTGCCCGCTCCTAAAATTGAAATGCGAGCCCACATATCTTCTGCGGTGGATTTGCGCTGCTCGTAAATTCTTTTTCCAACATTATGCAAAAATTTTCGCCTATAATCAGATTCTGTAAAAAGAACATTACGGATATTTGTCGTAATTTTAGAAGGCATCGCCGACTCTCGCCTCACTGTCGGCGTCCAAAAAGTCTCTTCTTTTATCCTCTTTAAAATTTCTCCTTCCTTGCCAATTGCAAATCCTGGCTTCTTCGCTTCTATCGTCACAATAGAACGAGCAGACTCAAACAAAACTTGTGTTATTTCAGCCTCAGCCGGGATTGTTTCGCGAATGAACTTCTCTGTCTTTTCCTCACTTTTCTTTAATGAATCATCTGCTCGCAAATCGATTCTTTTCTTTACTTCAGAAACAATCTGTCGAATGATGTCGCCGCCATGAAGAAAGAAAGTCTTGTTTTTCGTGTAAAGAACAATGTTTGCTCCTTCATAATTGGAGCTTGTTATACCCGCATCCTTCGGCAATTTTGCCAAAATTTCGTCTAGCACTGTCATTTTTATTTTAGATGTAATATCTGTTTATTCATTATTTTGTGTATGTTTCAGCCAAATTCTTATTAGATGCAATTGCTTAGAGTGTTAATGTAAATCACAGTATTATTTCTTTAATTTTATCTGCACTTCAGCAGGTATCTTTTCAAGCCGCTTGAAGCCTTTTTTATTAATTACTACAACATCAATAGCTTCGCCGCTTGCCATGTCGCGCTTTATAGCCGCCGCAACAGCTCTAACAGCTAACTGAATGCCTTCCTCTTCCGACATACCTTCCTTGTACGCATCTTCAATAAGGCCAAAAGACATTGGACTTCCAGAGCCAGTTGCGAAATATTTCTTTTCTTTAATGTTGCTTCCTAGTGGATCAAGTGTGTAAAGAGCAAACTCTCCACCTTCATCAATTCCCGCTAGAATTAGCTGTACAATATAGGGCAAAAAGCTCTTACCTTGTGAGAAAAGAATATTTTGCATAAGGCTTGACGCAACTCCAACTGTTGGTTCTATTCCCGTATTTAACCTATAAAGATCCATCTCTGCCTTCAAGAATCGAGCAAGCATCTGTGCATCTGCAACATTACCCGCAATTGTCATGGCAACGAAATCCGAGATTTTCAATATTTTGTCAACATCTTTGTTAGAGATAAAATAACCCATGCTTGCTCGTTTATCTGCTGCAAGCACAACAGCATCTTTGCAAATAAGTCCTACAGTAGTTGTTCCTTTCTTAGCTTCTACAGCAGTTGACATATTAGAACATTTCAGCATTATGAAGCATATTTTTAAACTTTTTGTCTGGATGAACCGATTTATGATTAAATATCTAATACGATTTAGCTATGTAAACTACAGCTTTTGCGGGCTTGCCACAGACGACACATCTTCCAACAGCTGTTTCTTCCTTTCCAAATAAAGTGCCGCGAACTTTTCCACCATCTGTTGCCTCCTGTAGCTTAACCGCACATGCGGCGCCTTCTTTGTCGACGGAGCAAAACAAAGCGCGAATAAAGCCACGCTTCGTTTTCAAAATTCTAGCAACTTCGGCGAGCGTTTTTGCTTTGTGTATGCTTCGAGCTAGCGATTCTTCCGCCTTTTTTGAAATGTTCACAAGCAGCTCTCTGGCAGAATCTTCTATAGCTCTTAGGAGATCGTCTTCAGCGACGCTTCGCTTCTTTTTTGTATCTCTCCTAACAAGTGTAACTTTTTTTGTCTTAACTTCCTTTGGGCCAATTTCCAAACGGATAGGAACGCCGAGCATTTCCCATTCATTAAATTTCCAGCCAGCTGTGTTTTCAGAATCATCATATTTTACTCTGTAACCAGCCTTTTTTAAAATGCTTTCAAGTTTTCTGCAATAAGAATCGACATCATTTGAAGATTTTTCAAACACAATTGGAACGATTACGATTTGCAACGGTGCTATTTCAAAAGGTAGCACAAGGCCAAAATCGTCACCGTGCACGCTTATTAATGCAGCCATTATTCTCCAGATGCCGGGCCCGAAGCAGGTCTGCCAGCCATATCGCCGCATCTTTGTCTCGTCAACAAAAGTTATATTATATGCCTTGGCGAACCTCTGGCCAAGATCATGCGTTGATGCAACTTGATTTACCTTTCCATCAGGCATAAGTAAGTCTGCGGCGTAGGTGTCGATGGCGCCAGCAAACTTATCCCATTGTGGTCTCTTAAAGAATAAAAAGGGCAAACCAAGTCTTTTTCTTATTACAGTTTCGCAAATTTCCATATCCTTTTTAATTTGCTGTAATACTTCATCGTGAGTTCTGAATACTGCATGTGTTTCAAAAAACATGAATTCCCTACCCCGAAGGAAAGGTCTTGTAGTGGGCTCAGCCCTATAAGCCATAATTCTTGATTGATACATCTTGAATGGTAAATCTTTCCAACTTCTTATCCATAAACTGTACATCGGATAGAGCTGCGACTCGCCTGTTGGCCTAAGGTATAGAGGCTCTTCGAGCTTCGAATCACCCATCTTTTCCACCCAAAAAAGTTCTGGGGCGAATTGTACGTGCTCCTTTTCCTTTTCGATGTTCTTTTTAGGTATGAGTACAGGCAGTAAAAGAGGCTGATAACCATCCTTTTCAACTTCGTCTTCAAACCATTTTTCAAAAACTCTAACAATCTTAACAGTCCAAGGTCTATGTACAATAAAACCTTGTATCCCATAACGTATGTCGGCTAGCTTTGCGCCTGCTTCCGACACAAGCTCAGTATACCATTCAGAAAAGTTCTTTTCCTTTTTATTCTTCAGGGCCATTTGAATAAATTTATTTTGTGTAAACTACAATTAAAAAGGTTTGCTTGAAGCTTTTCTAGGATATAGTAAATATTTTAAAAACTATGTTTACTTTGCTCTATAAAACAATTTAAGCCTTTTACTCCCTTTTAATGGTATGAAACTTGCCTTCCTCTCGGACCTGCACCTCGGATTTGCTTATGGCTCTGAGAGGCAAGAAGACTCTTTCGAGGGCGCGAAGCAAGCTTTCGCTCTTTGCCTTAGGGAAAAGCCTGATTTGATTTTGCTTGGTGGAGATATTTTCCATGATAAGATTCCCAGACAAGAAGTTCTCGGCAAAGCAATCGAACTTTTTACAGAGGTTAATAAGAAGTTAAAAAAAGTCCTCGTCATTAAAAAAATTGATAAAGATAAAAAAGTTGTAGAGAAAAAAGAACTAATCCCCGCAATTGTTGGAATATGGGGAACACATGAGAGAAGGCACGAAAACAGCACTAATCCGGCACAATTATTAGAAAAGGCAGGTCTGGTACACTTATTACATTGTGAATCAATTTTAGTAGAGCTTGGCTACGAGAAACTTGGCATTCACGGTTTAAGTGGAGTGCCTGAAGATTACGCCAAAGCCGCTTTGGAAAACTGGTCACCCAAGCCTTTTGAAAATAGTCATAATGTATTGCTGTTGCATCAAAATATCAAGGAATTAATACCTGCAGAAACGAGCGCAATAAGTTTTACAGATTTGCCGGAAAAATTTGACCTTTATTTGCTAGGACACTTTCACTGGCGTCGTGAAGATGAGCAGCCAAAAACCAGAGCTCCTATCCTAATACCTGGCTCAACTGTTGTAACGCAAATGAGTCAAAATGAAGCTAGCTCTGAAAAGGGCTTTTTCATAATAGAACTTCCACCAGAAAAGGCCCTTAGAACAATTACCTTTAAGCCTCTTATCACAAGACCTGCGCACTATCTCCTTGTTGAATTAAGGGAAAAAAGGCCTGCTGAAATACAGTTCACAATCCAGCAAGCGATTGCTAAAGCTCTATCTCTTGTTAATACAACTGGGCTGAAGCCGATAATAAAAGTAAAAGTAAAGGGTACGCTTGCAAGAGGTTTTTCCCCTACAGATCTAGAATTAAGTCAAATTTACAAAGATTTTGTGGATAAAGCAATACTCGATATTGACAAATCTGACTTACAGGCAGATGACGCAGAAACAAAACCATCTCTGTTGCAGGACTTAAAGGAGAAAAAAATAACCGCAGATCAGCTAGGCCTTGAGCTTATAAGAAAAAACCTTCCTCTGCCAATCGAAACTGAAAAGCTTGAGCAGCTTTTTAACTATTTAGCAAATGGCGAAACAGAAAAGGCAGAGGAGCTCCTACGAACTTAATTGAAAAAGCTAAGCTTGCCATGATTAAAAAAATTAAGTTACAAAACTGGAAATCACATACTGAAACAGAACTTTCCTTTACAAAAGGCATTAATGTTCTTGTGGGGCCGATGGGCTCCGGCAAATCTTCAGTATTACAAGGGATTTGCTTTGCTCTCTTTGGTTCTGTGCCTGAAGTTAGAAGAAAAGAATTGAAAGTTTCAGAGCTTGTCAGAAGAAATGCTGGCAGTCAAGCAGCAGTGGAGCTTGAGTTCGAAACAGGTGATAAGGCATTCAAAGTTATGAGGGTTATAGGCAATAAAGGTACTGAAGCAATTGTAACAGACGCTGATGGTATTATGCTTGCAGGTACAAACCCAACACAGGCAACAGCATTTCTAAAAGAAATTTTAAAGTTAGATGAAGATACGTTCTTGCGGACAGTTTATGCAAAGCAAAACGAGATAGATTTGTTCCTGCAGTTAAATCCTGGTGAAAGAAAGACAAGGCTTGACGAGCTTATGAATTTGCATAAGTTTGAAGCTGCTAGAAAAAACTGTGTTGCTCTCGTAAATAAGCTCTTTAACAAGCAAAAGGAGAAAGAAAACTTCTTGAAAGGCTTTGAATTAGAGAGTCTACAATCTCAAATTTCTACATTAGAAAATGAAATTTCCCTTTTGGTAGACGAAAAGCAACAAATTGGGCACAAGCTGGTAGAGGCTCAAAAAGCAAAGCTTGATGCTGAGAGCGAATTAAAAGAGGTCAAAAAAAAGTTTGACTTCTTTGCAAGGCTTGAAGAGCAGCAGAAAATTTTGCTTAGAGAAATAAACGAAATTCGTCTTAAGATAAAAGGACCACTTAAAAGCCAAGTAGAACTAAAGATGCAATTAGATGAGTTGCAGAACAAAATATCTGCCTTTGAAAACAGAAGATTCGAATTGAATAAAGCAATCGATAGGTTGAACAAGGAATTGATGCTTTCCGAAAAGGAGCGATGCGTTGTAGAGAGCAAGCTTTCTGACATAGTTGTGCGGCTGGAGAAGATTTCTGCCTACAAGCTTGAACTAGAACAACTCACAAAACAAACAGGTGTCGAAAATCTGAAAGAAGAATACGAAAGGTTAGAAAAGGAAATCAAAGAGCTTGATAAGGAAATTGTTTCTTGCGAATCTGAAATCAGACTATTACAGAAACATTTAGCGGAATTGAAGTCTGCAGTTGGAGTCTGTCCTACCTGCACAAGAGAGCTGGAAGCTGCAACAAAGGAAAAACTTATTTCTGAAAGGGAAACTGTAATCTTACAATTAGTGACCAAAACTGAAAATCTGAAAGAAAGTAAGAAAGGGCTTGAAGAGCAAAAAGATAAAATACAAGAGTTGCTAGACGAGGTCGAAGCCCTTTTACGCGAAATAAACGAAGAGGCTGAGCTGCAAAAACAACAGGCCAACCTTAAAAACATTCTCGAAACAGCGAGTAACACATCTAAAAGAGCCGAGTCTGATATTGAGAAATTTAGAAAAGAGTTAGAAAGTGTTGAATTTAATCTCACAAAACTTAGAAAGGATGAAACACAGCTTCGTGAGGAGCTGCATCTTGCTCAACTCAAAGAAAAACAACAACAGTATGAACAACAACTAGCCGAAATTCAAGCTAAACTTGCAACTAAACCCGATTCGTCGACGCTTGAAACTGCCGAATTTATGTTTAAAGCAAAACTTCGTGAATACGAAGAGCTTTTAGCAAGGCACAAATCTCTCGATTATGTTGTCGAAGAAAAAAACAAACGTTTAGCTGAGCTAATGAGAAAAAAGAAACAGTCTGAAGATCTTGCATTTGAAATAGCGAAACTGCAAAAACAGATTGAATTTCTGCAACAACTTAAAAATTCATTACTAATAGCGCAAGAAATGCTTCGGAAGCAGCTGATTGAGACAGTTAATGAAGTAATGTCGCAGCTTTGGAGCAAACTTTATCCTTATACAAAGTTTACATCTGTGCGGCTAGAAGCATCTGATACAGATTATACACTGCAGCTTAGGACATCCCAGGGTGATTGGATTAATGTTGCAGGTTTCGCCTCGGGCGGGGAACGTATGTTAGCAGCACTTGTTCTGAGGCTCGCATTTGCAAAAGTCCTAGCACCAGAATTCAACATTCTAATTCTAGATGAGCCAACTCATAATCTTGATGATGCCGCAATCTCTATGCTTATGTTAGCATTACAAGAACATTTATCACAATTTTTAGAACAATTGTTCATAGTGACACATGACGAAAAATTAGCTGAAGTTGGACACAATATAATAAGACTAACCTAATCAATTACTAGGTCCGAATTGGCCTTGTTCTCTTCTTGCTTACACACTTCTTTTAACAATTTTGAAAGCTCCTTAGCTAGCCCTTGCCCACAGCGGCTCACATGCTTTCGCCCGTCTATGTTGCCGCCTTCTAAATGATTTAAAATCTTTAAAAGCCCATCTCCTTCTCGTGACAAATTAAAAGTTTGCTCATTAACATTTACCTCTTTAGTTTCGCCTGAATAAAATAATATCCGATGTTCTTCTCGCCATTTTTTAAACATAGCATCCGAGGGCCACCGGTAAACCTTTATTTTCTTATCAGCTCTATTATGTATTTCTATGCCGTAAGTAAAGCCATCATAATTTATCAAATACCGCTCCATTTTACACAATCGCTATCT
>JAWCLD010000010.1:0-18905 GCA_038851215.1 Candidatus Nanoarchaeia archaeon
GAAAGTATAGGCAGCTATTTCATTGGGAGTGGCGGTTATTCTGCAGGTTATGGAACGATACTCCCACCATGGCACTTTGCAGAATATGGTACGGGCTTTGCAGGTTTACCTACTGCGCTTGGTGCGTCATTCCCTGGCCAAAAGACAGCAGAAAAAGGCACAATGTCATAGTATCTAAGTAATAAATCATGCTTATAATTTAAAACAGAGGAAGTCACGTATCTTAGTAAGAGGTAGATAATGGTTGAAAAGAAACCGGTTACTGAAAAGAAATTGCCCATACCTACAAGACGTGAGGAACTACGAAAAATCTCTATTGAGGAAAAAGACTACAAGATTGCCTATGACTTCGCTGCAAGTGTTTATAAGAAATTTGGTCCTGTCGTACTATCAATTGTGTTGTTTGGTTCTGCGGCAAAAGGTAAGGCGAGACCTGAATCTGACATCGATATTATTATAATTGTAGATAACGTGTCGATGGTTTGGGACGAGGAGGTAATTGCGTGGTATCGAGAAGAGTTGTTTAAACTTGTAAAAGCAAATCCCCATAAGGATCTACTACACATTAATACAGTTACATTGTCCGCATTTTGGGAGAATGTTAGAGCAGGCGATCCGGCAATTATTAATATGCTTCGTTATGGTGTCGCTCTCGTTGATCTTGGTTTTTTTGAACCACTGAAATATTTATTATTACAAGGCAGAATAAGACCAACAGCAGAAGCTGTTTATACTGTCATGATGAGGGTGCCTTGGCATCTACTTAGGGCAAGAGTCAAGAATCTCTCCGCGATTGAAGATTTGTACTGGGCTGCTGTCGATTCGGCGCACGCAGCATTAATGGTACGAAATAAAACGCCACCATCACCAGAACACATTGCCGAATTTTTGACTGAAGTTTTTGTAAAGCCTCGAAAGCTGTCAAAACAATACGTTGATTGGTTTTCAGAATTACATATGCTAGCACATGACATCAAAAACCATAAAGTACATCGAATCAGCGGCGAAGATTGCGAAAGATGGTATCGCCGCGTTGTGGATTTCACAAAAATAATGGAACGTTTAACAAAGGAAGGCGAGCAAGAATTTTTGAAGAAGCAATAAGAACTTAAGTATTAATTATAAAGTATTTGAAAATCTATTATTATCTGCAAAAAATGATTCTATACACTTTGCACCCGTACTACATTTTGTACATAGTATAATGTTTCCAACACACATAAACAATGTTGCACCGTCCATTGCAGCTTTCCCACATTTTGCGTTTTGGCATTTGAAACCCGCTCTGTATAGTTCAAAGAAAGTTGGTTTTCTGTACCTGATGCCAGCATTTTTAATTACAACGGTGGCGGGGACTGAATTAGAATATTTCACGAGCATATCGTAATTTTCTATAATTTGTCCAGTAGAATTTTTTATGCATATATCGCTTTTTTCTTTGTTGCATTCTGTACAGGCAGCAACAAGGTTTGAAAGTTCTGTTTTGCCGCCTTTCGCAAACGGAAATATATGGTCTATTTGTAAGTTAACTTCTTTTTCACTCCACCAACCACTCCTACCACAGTAAGTGCAGCGCCAATGAGTACGTTGTAGCACTTTTTGTTTGATTCGCCAATCTATGCTACCACGTGGAGCAGGTATACTCTTTAAATATTCTATTATGTAAGTCACCTTATGTAGAAGTTTATTTCTTAGTTTAGCATACTTTTGCTTTTTTAATTCTTGTTCAAAATGCCACTTATATTTAGTTCTATTTTCTTTTATGAAGTTGTAATGTTTCTCATCGGCTTTCTTGCTTGCAAGAAAGTTGTAACTCATACGCTCAGTAACTGCATTTTCAAGCACGAAATAATCTACGTAGCTGGCTTTTGGCCTTGATACAATTTCCTCAAGACTTTCGCAGAAAAGAGGCTCGAATCCTTCTTTGCCCAGTTCCTTTAAGTCGGTTTTAATTATTTGATTTGCGAGATGTTTTATAAGAGTTTCACCACGTTCATAATGTAGTTTGGGGTAATACGAATACTGTGCAAAATTTTTCAGAATATCGAAGCATCGATAATATGCGTCAACAAATTTTCTTTCCTTTTCAAGGTTTTTAACTTCGTGCAAACCAGCACTAAATTCTTTAATAATCGTATCTGGCACCATTTGTATACTTCACTATACAAATACTAAAGCTTTATAAAGCATTTTTTTCTAATTTAAATTAAAGATGGCTAAATCAAAATCTACGTCACAACCTGAAATGCCGAAATACGAATTAAAATCACCTGCCGCGCCTTCACCAGAAGAAATGGCTAAAATAGAGGCACAAAAGCAGGCTGAGCTGGCTAAAAAAGCAAAAGAGCTTTTTGAATCTATTAAAGGAAAAGCTGAAAAATTTAAGAACGAAGCGCTGAAGCAATTCAAAAAAGAAATTCAAGGTATTGTTGTTTTACCACCAAAGAAAAATGCGCCATTAGATATGCTCGTTCTTTTGAGTATTGAGGGCAAATTTGAAGATAAAAAAATAAAGGATGAGATTGAAAAGAAATTGAAAGAGATTGGCGCAAAATATTTAGAAAATACAACTGTTTCTACAATCACACTTGATGACATATGGGACATGTGCTATAAAGGCAAATATGAAATTCTTAGCTTATTAGCAATGGCACTACCAATTTATGACAATGGTTGGGTGGGCGCCTTGAGACTTGCCGAAATTCATAAATCAATGGTTTTGAAGAAATTCGAAAAGTATGTTGTGACCTATGTTCTTGCAGGCAGTCTTGTAAAGGGTAGAGCAACTGCCGAATCTGATGTTGATACTTTTGTCGTTATAGATGACACTGATGTGACAAGAATGACAGTTCCTGAGCTTGTCGCGAGATTGAGAAGTATGATATGGGGCATGTCTGAAGAAGCTGCGATGGTGGCAGGCGTCAAAAATAAGTTAAACGTACAAGTTTATATTTTAACAGAGATGTGGGATGCGATTAGAAATGCAAATGCTGTTATCTTCACGTTTTTGCGTGATGGAGTACCTTTGTACGATAGGGGAATGTTTCAGCCCTGGAAACTTTTGTTAAAGAAAGGTAAAATAATACCAACGCCAGAAGCAGTTGAATCTTATATTAAATCTGGAAAGCAAATTCTTGATAGAACAAAATTCAAATTAAAAGAAATTGCTTTAGAGGATTTCTTTTGGGCTTGCTTAACGCCTAGCCAAGGCGCACTAATGATGGTGGGTGTGCCTCCCCCAGACCCAAAGGAAACACCCGCGCAACTACGAGAGCATTTTGTTAAATCAAATCTCTTAGAAGAAAAATGGGTCAAAATTCTTGAAGAAATTCTACAATTACGAAAAGACCTTGAACACGGTAAGATAAAAGACGTCACTGCAAAGCAAGTTGAAGAAACCTTTGAAAAGGCTGAGAGATACCTTGAGCGACTTGATAAATTAACAAAAGATTTGGAAATAAAGCAATCGAGACACGAATTGCAGGAACTTTACGATAAGACTGTTGACGATGTCTTGGCAGCACTTGGTATGATTGGAGTGAAGGCAACTGTTGATGAAGCGTTCAAACAATTTGAAAAAGCGATCGTGGCAAAAAAGCTAGCTCCTACAAAGTTCCTCGAAGTTTTAGAGCGAATCGCTGAGTTGAAAAAAGAAGGTAAGGCTGATTTGCGTGAATTGGCAACGCTGACATTCGATGAGGATAGACTGGCAAAAGCGACTTTTGACTTAATAAGAGCAGAAAAGGGCAAAAAAGTGGAAAAATTTAAGATATCGGCTACGTATAACGGTGGCAAGAAAAAAGCAGATATTTGGCTTCTCTCAAATGTTGCTTATGTTATTAAAGACACAACCGATCCAAAAACACAAATTAGCAAGTTTAGCATAGAAAAAGATGGTTCTTTGAAAAATGAACAGCCTGCTACACTAAAAGAAATAGATGCCAATCTTGAAAAGTTCGCGGGCACGCCAACACCAATATCGAGGCAAACAATTGAAAGCCTAAAAAAATTGTTGGCTGAAGATATAGTGATTGTTATAGGTGCGTAATTTGATATTAGATTCGCAAATCTTAAAAATTAATTTGTGAAGTAGGACGTATGAAAGGCTTCATTGTTAATTATAGAGGCTCATTGAAGGTTAAGAAACCCAAACAAATGATAGTTAAAGTAGAAGGTATCGAGACAAAAAAAGATACTTCTAAAATAATTGGTAAAAAAGTTGTTTGGACATCGCCTTCTGGGAAAAAGATTTCTGGTATAATAACGCAAGCTCATGGCAGCAAAGGTGCTGTAAGAGTTTTGTTTTCTGAAAAAGGCCTGCCGGGGCAAGCTATTGGACAAAAAGTTGAGGTTGAGTAGATGGGTCTTGAAAACCTCTTAACCAGTAATGCAATTCTTGAGGTCACAGCACGTACGATGGTGCCATATTTTGGCGACAAGGAAATGCATAAAAGAATTAGTGTACTTAAGAAGGGTGTATCAGAAGAAGAGCGAAGAAAACTTATCCTTTATGAGCTTAGTTTTTACATTCTAAAGTATGTGGGACTTGTGGGCACGCCCGCAAGTTTGTCTTACCTTGCATATATTATGTTCGTCCACTGAGCAATTAACTATGTTACTTCCAGAAGGCCCACACAGGATAAGGTTTGCCTGTTATCGGCGAATCTTTATAGAGTTTATGAACCTTGCCGTTAAGAACATCGAAACGTGCAAAAACGCGGCCATCAGAGAGTTTTAGATAATAAGTACCGTTTGGCCAGTTCTCAATAATTTGTGTAATGTGTTTTATAAAGAGGTTTTTAGTCTTAAGGTTTTTAGGCTCAAGATAAAGGTATTTACATTTGCGATAAGGTGCGATAAAGTTTGCTTTAACCCTAAATACAGCTAACCGTGGCTCGAAAATCCTTTGGGTGACAGCTTCTTCTGTCACGGTGATTGTTTTCATAATCCGCGATATCGATTAGGATATTATATTTTATAAAGCGATACTTACTTATAAAGGCTTCTTTATAATTTTCGATACAAAGTATTATAATAAGAGATAGATTCGTATTCTACAGAATATAAATGTAGTATTGCAATAACTATTATTCGATATTATTTTACAATTCCGTAGCCGATTAGATGCCACCTGCCTTGAACCTGCCTTGCTAAAGCAGCCTTATCGCCTTTTTTAGCTATGACTGGTCGCCTTAAGGCTAATTTAAGTACTTTACCTGCACTTTGTATCACGCCAACTGTCGTAGCGGTGCCTATATTTATCATTAAAGGTTCAAACTGCTTAAAAGGTTCGAGCTTGATTTTTTCTTTTGTTCCAACAACATATTCGAATAAATGTGGTTCTATATCAATTGCTATTAATGGTTGATGCCCTTTACCTACAGGCGTAATAACATTTCCAACTAAAGAATCTGCTTTTGTTATTGCAGGGTCTAATGTAGTTGCTATTGCAACAGAACCGCCAGGTCCTTTTTCCGCAACGGAGAGATTGCCAGAGTGTATTGAGCTAATCGTTGTTGTAATAGTTTCCCAGCTAACTTGTCCTTTTCTTTCGACCTTGCGACCGGGTCTAAGTTCTATCTTATCACCAACTTTAAAAATTCCTTGAGAAATTGTGCCACCAAGAACACCACCTACTAGCTTTTCAATAGGCGTACCTGGCTTGTTGATATCGAAACTCCTAGCAATTTGCATTAATGGCACCTCATCAATTTTTCGAATAGGTGTTGGAAAATATTCTTGTATTGCTTCAAGCAATAAATCGATGTTTACCTTTCTTTGCGCCGACACAGGTATTATTGGCACTTCTTTCCCTAAAGTATTTTTGACAAAGGCTTGAATTGCTTTATAATTTTCGATTGCCTTTTCTTTCGTTACCAAATCGATCTTATTTTGAACTACTATAATTTTATCAACGCCAAGAATTTTCAAAGCCATTAAGTGCTCAGCTGTTTGAGGCTGTGGCACCTCTTCCGTTGCAGATATGACAAGCAAAGCAGCATCCATTATTGCTGCTCCTGATAACATTACCGCCATTAAAGTCTCATGACCGGGTGCATCGACAAAACTAATTCTTCGTACAAGCTCCGTTTCAGACATGTGTTCGGAGCACTTTTTTTCAGGTGTAAGATGATTACCTGCGATGCACTTTCGAATATCAGCATCAGCATAGCCTAGTTTTATAGTAATACCCCTCTTTAATTCCTCTGAGTGAAGCATTGTCCACTTACCTGTCAATGCGTGTGTTAAAGTTGTTTTACCATGATCTACATGGCCAGCCAGACCTATTGTAATTTCGGGCAACATTTCTTTAATTTTCGTATCTGAATTTTTGCTCATAATTTTTCAAAAAATAACGAGCTTTAAAAGTGTTTGCAGCTATTTACAACTCCGCATCAAGTTTAGTTACTTGGCTAACCTTCGCTCTTTTGACTTGTGCCGAAAAGCTCTTTGACCGCAGCGCGGGCAAGGTATAAGACCTGCCTGAACCTTTAACGCATCGCCACGTATCTTCTTCTTACAGCGACGGCATACCCATCTTCTTAGAAATAAGCGTGCTGCAGCTTCAGGTATTTTGGCTGGCATGGTACATCTCCAATTTTACTAATGTTATTCTTTTGATTTTATTTGTTTGATTATTTTCTTGTCAAGTATTTCCCAATATATAACAGTATAGTTTGGCTGAATCTGTCCTTTTAACTCATCAGAGATATCAGCTTCGAAATTCTCGTATGTTTCCAAATCCATAAGTTGTGCCTTGTTTTCCACTACATTTAATACTTGAGCACTCTTTTTTTCTATTATAGGCACTTCAACCTTATCGTGGCTCGTGTAGATTGCCATCTTTTTCGTGCCTGTAAGCATGTCTATACCAGTTATGCGGTGTTTGGCGTGTCCGTGCTTTCCAGGTGCGCTTGTATCAACAGAAACAATTTCGCAAGGCCTACCATCAATCATCATATATTTGCCGGGTTTGATAGAACCTGCATCTTCATATCTTATTTCCATAAAATTCGCTTGCCCAATCGTATTAAAAAGCTTTTCCAATTTCATAGCCAAAACGGCTATAAACAAAGCAAATTACTTTTGTTGTTCTATAGCCAAAAATAATTCATTATAATATAATGTAAGAAATCTCTTTACAGCGTCCCAATTCTTTTTACAACTTAAGTGTATTGCTGACAATAGTAAGCAAGCAACGCCTGTTGCTGTGTCGAAATCTAAATTATAGCGCGCTTTGTGCTCTAAAATCAAGTTATAAATTACTTCATTAAAATAGCGTTTGTAACTTTCTTCCTTATCTTTTATTTTTAATGCTATTCTGTATCTAGCAAAATTTTTCCACCAGTCAGCGTTATACCTTGCAGCTTCGAGATTTGTATCAAGTGTCTTATAGACAGCAAGTAAACTGTTCATAACAGTAGCTTCGCATTCGTCACGCTTACCTTCACCAGTATTTAGAAAGTTTATAAACATATCATATGCTCGCAATGCTATAGCAAATGTTGCCGCAACGCGATTTATATCTGGCTTACTGCAACAGTACTTCGCAATTATTTCTTCTTGCGCCGCAAAATATTGTCCAGCTTCGGTGTAAGCTTTGCGGTCATGCGCTTCCCACCAGCAATTAGTAGCACATAACTTTGCATCCATCGCGATTTCTTCCAGCGAGCGCATCATTGATGGATGCAACTAAAAAGAATATAAATTTGTTGCATGAGGTATAACTAGAATACTAAAGTGCATACCTTAAAATTGCAGCAATACCACCTAAGCCAGCTAATTGCTGGCCTTCTTTCGTGTCTGTTGATATAACAATTACTTCCGCTCCCGATTCCTCAGCTTTTTCTATTAATTTGAATATCTTTTCTTCTGGCAGGCTTTCAGAGACTAAAAGTGTTTCAACCGCCCTTTGCTCCAAAGCAGAATCTATTTTTGCTTCGCCGTAGGCGACCGTATTTGGACTACTGCTCAAACGCTGTAAAAATTTTTGCATAGCAACTGTTTCTTCTGAGACTTCTTCTTTTGCTAGAATGTCTTCCGATCGTTCGACAAGCTCCTTGAGGCCAAAATCGCCTGTATAGCCTACTGCTTTTGTTGCAAGAATTTTCTTTTTAATATCGGTTCGAATGAAATTTCCAGCTAGCAATTCATCTTTAGTAGGACCTGGTCCCCCTAAAATAATGCCTTCAACTTTTTCTTGAGAAAATATTTTATTTATCATATCTCCAACTTTTTTGTACCAATCTTTCGCCATCCCTTCTATAACACGAGCCATGCGCTGTGCACTTTGTCCCCCTACGGCGAACTTTCCTGGTACAAAAGAGCTTCCACTCCACAATGGAACAATTTGCTTTCCTTTTAACAGTGCAATATCTGCTTCGCGTCTATCCATCACGACAAGACCGTAAACAGTTTTTACTGCAAGTTGTTCTTTTAGCGGTTCCAAAAAAAATGTTTGGTCGCAACGATAGATTTTTACATTTAATTGCTCTAGAGGCTCGATGCTCCAACTTTTAACATCAAGAATACCTTCTCGCTCAGAAATGTTGCCAGCAAAAACTGCGAGACCATTTTCAGGTGTTTTCTTATATTGTCTTAGATGTGAAATCATTTTCTCTAAAGCGGTTGTAACTGCCTTTCGCGTACTAGCGGATTTAATGTTTCGTGCAGTACCAGCTTCTTCAGCAAGTTGATTTATAATATTTTGAATTTGATAGCCTGCGGGAATGTAAACAGTAATAAGCTCTGTATGTCGAGCTTTGTACTTGCTCAGTTCCGAAAGCAATTTCCGGAGCTGAAACTTCTTTTTTTGCGTTTCTTTTCTTGCCTTTTCCATAAGCATAAGATGCAAATAGGGTTTAAAAAGAGTGCTTCATAAAACTCTTTGACTATTAGACTATTGCAAGCTTGCCTTCTTCGATATGTAAATGGCTTATTCGACATGTCTTTGCAACTTCGTCAAGAACTTTTTGAGCCTTAGGATCAGGGTGTTTAATTGTTAACATTTCAATCGCTGCGCCAGGGCCAAGGCCTTTGTTTGCTTTGTATTTCCTAATCTCACTAATCAGCTCCATCGCTATGCTACCTAACTCAAGCGCCTCAGTATCAATGGGTTCATAATGAGGGATCTCTGTAAGATGCAATGAAATCTCTTTTCCGTAATCTTTGAACAGTTTTTGATAAAGTTCTTCGGTAATGTGTGGTAAGAAAGGTGCGAATAATTGGATGATTTTAAAAAACGTAGTATAAAGTGTCTGCTCAGCTGATTCTTTCTCAGCTTTATAATTACCATACAAACGATATTTAATCATTTCTAAATAAAAGTCGCAATACTCGTGCCAGAAGAAATTTTCTAATAGTCTTCTAGCAGCGACTGCATTGTAGGCGTCGAAATTTTTCCTATAATCCCTAACAATTTCACTAAGTCTTGAGATTATCCAGTTGTCAATTATATTAATTGGTTCGATTTTTTTTGGTTTTACTTTCCAATACTCAAGAAATTTTGCGACATTCCATAGTTTTATCATCAATTTTTGTGCTCTGACAAGCTCTTTTTCTTGGAATGGTGCGTCTTCGCCTATATTTACTGTAGAGGCAAAATATCGCATCGCATCGGCACCATATTTTTCAACAAGTGGCATGGGCTCAATGACATTGCCAAGAGATTTATGCATCGCCTTCCCTTTAGGGTCTAAAATCATTCCATTTATCATTATATGTTTCCAAGGAATTTGCTTGAAATGGTAAAGTGATTTTAAAATTGTGTAAAATGCCCAAGTTCTAATTATTTCATATCCTTGCGGCCGCAAGTCATAAGGTATACTGTTCGCGGTGAAGCCTCGCGCAATTTGTGGCGTCAGTGAAGAAGTCATCCAAGTATCAAAGACATCTAACTCTGGTTTTATATCAGAAGATTTGCATTTTGGACAAACTTTTATTGGGGGCGCGTCTTTAACCGGATCGACCGGTAGTTGTTTTTCATCTGCAAAAATCGGCGTTTCACACTTAGCACAATACCAAAGCGGCATTGGAACACCATAGTGCCTTTGCCGACTGATGATCCAGTCCCAACTTAGATTTTGCACCCAATCTATATAACGCTTAATATAGTACTCTGGTACCCACTTAATTTTTTTTGCCTGCTCAAGGAGTGCTTTTTTGTTTTCGAGAATCTTTATTGCCCATTGTTTTGTTATTATAAATTCAATAGGATTTTTGCATCTCCAGCAAACACCTATTGTTTGTTTAAGCTTCTCTTGTTTTATTAGTAATTTTTGCTGTTTAAGTTCTTCGAGAATTTCTTCTCTTGCTTTCTTTGTAGTGAAGCCAGCGAACTTCCCTGCTAAACTTGTTAGTTTTCCAGTCTTGTCCAGTACGATTTTGGTATCAAGCTTGTGCACTCTCCACCATTGTATATCGGTCTTGTCGCCAAAAGTACACACTATTACGGCGCCGGTGCCAAACTCTCTTTCAACCTTGGCATCGGCTATGATTTTAACTCTTTGCTCAAAAATGGGCACTATCGCAAACTTGCCAATCAATTTAGTGTAGCGAGGATCTTGCGGGTTTACTGCAATTGCAACGCAGGCTGGCAGTAGTTCAGGTCTTGTTGTTGCAATCTGAATCTTATCGTTGCTGTCGGCAATTGTAAATTGAATATAGTTTAGTAATGTTTCGG
This sequence comes from Candidatus Nanoarchaeia archaeon, assembly GCA_038851215.1. Lineage (GTDB taxonomy): Archaea > Nanobdellota > Nanobdellia > UBA10117 > UBA10117 > JAWCLD01. The sequence goes on from JAWCLD010000010.1 coordinate 10,682, forward strand.
TTTCTTTATCTTCAACGTCTGCTTGGGATAAAGCTGTTTGACATTGTACACACCATATGCCTGGTTCTTCAGATCTATAAACTAAACCCTTGCGGTATAGGTCTAAAAAAGACTGCTGAGCGATTTTTATTGCAGAAGGCGATATTGTTGAGTAAAATAAATTCCAATCATAACTATGACCTAATTTTGTGAAGTCTCTTTTTGCTTGCTTTTCTAAAATTTCTGTTTCTTTTCTGCAAAGAGCGATAAATTTATCGCGTGGAGTGTCGGAAGATTTTATTTTATACTTATTTTCAACATAACGTTCTACTGGATGTCCATTATCATCGAATCCTATTGGGAAAAAAACATTGAAACCTGTCATTCTCTTATATCTTGCCACAAATTCGAATCCGGTATAAGAAATAACGTGACCCATGTGAGGTGGGCCGCTAAGATACGGTGGCGGTGTATCAATTGTATAGATCGGTTTTTTGGATCTCGAATCGAACTTGTAAATCTGTTTATCTTGCCAAAATTTCTGCCATCGTGCCTCAATTTCTTTAAAGTTAGGCTTGGACGTTAAGGTCATATGTGAATTAAGAAATTGGCCTTTTAAATATTAACTATGATTAATTGTAATTTAACTGACAAATAGTGTATTCAAATCTATTTTCATACCTTCTCGCGCTGCAAATACTGTAACACCTGATTTTTGCGCGATTATTCTTGCTTCTTGTAGTGGGTTTGCGCGCAACATTTTCTTGCCGAAGTGCGAGATTATCGCAAGTTTTGGTTTTACTTTTTGGAAAAGTTCTATAACATCTCCTGAACTAAAATGTGTACCCCATTGTTCAGTTCCCGGTCGCAGCACATCTGCGATAAGAATATCACAGCCTTTGTACGCTTCTGCTAATTCTGGCATTGGGCCCGTATTCGAAGTATAAACCAAAGTTCTGTTCGGCATGTACAACTTTAAACCAATTGTCTCGCAATCATGTTTTGTCGGCAACGCCTCAAATGTTAGTGGGCCAACTTTTACTTTGTCGCCAGGTTTGACAGCGTAAATTCCTTTCAACATAGTCCTGTAATATTTTAGCAAAATAGGGCTCTCTGTGTTTGTCCCGTTGATTGTTGTTTCTGTTGAAATCAGAATTCCTTTTTTTCTTTTCTTTCCTATGCTCATAGCATCTATCAAGGCATTAAGGTCGTTTGAGTGATCTAAATGATGATGCGAAACAAAAATAATATCTGTTGCTGAAGGTATAACACCTTGTTGTTTTGCTCTTACAAGTGCGCCCACGCCAGGGTCTACCCAAATTTGATACCCTTGCGTCTTTATAATAAATCCGCCAGTTCCTACGACTTGATTAGCTAGGGTTAAGCGTCCGCCACCCGAACCCAAAAAAATAATCTGTTCTATCATTGTCATGCGTATCTGAAGGACGATTAAATGTGCTTTGTGCTAAATATTTTTTTACTCAGTTACTTAAAGCTTTTAAGTGCATAAAACTCATTTTAGTTGGGCCGGTGGTCTAACGGTTATGCGCAAGATAAAGTTGCTGATTCGCGTACCGTAAAGGACACCTGCTTCGCAAGCAGGAGACTCCGAGTTCAAAATGTCAGCAACTATTGGTTTGCTAGCAAAGTTTGCTACAATGAGAGTCTCGGCCGGTCCACTTTTTTAACAATATTAAATTTAATTTTAAATTAAGATAATATTTCCGTATTGTAAATTTACAATACAGATTTATATTCTCACTCTTCAATAGTGAGGAAGGAGGCACATGACTATGGCAGCAAAGATAACAGATAAGCTAGGAAACTGGCTTTTCTTGTTAGGTGTGCTATTAGCAGTAATCCTCGGCTTCATTTGGCCAGGCGCCGGAGCCGCTGCTGCATTGCTTGCGGTTATCGGCCTGATAGTAGGATTGCTGAACATAACTGCTGCTGAGGTAAAGGAATTTTTGATTGCGTCCATTGCGCTGATTGTAGCAGCGACTGGATTTAGCTTAATACCATTGGTTGGAACATACTTGACAAATATACTGAACTATTTAATAGCAATGGTAGCACCAGCAGCACTAGTTGTAGCGCTAATAGCAATCTGGAAATTAGCAAAAAGCAAGTAATTAATTGATTTTTTTATTTTTATTTTATGATTATTTTATTTTTTAAGATTAGTGACAGCCAACCGAAAAGTCTTTTAAATTCCATTATTCGTTTTAAGCTACGGGCCCGTAGCTTAGCCTGGTAGTTAGGATTTGACTTGTATCCTAGCCAAAAGCGCTGCTCTGATATCGATAGCAGAGAGGCAGAGGTCCGCGGTTCAAATCCGCGCGGGCCCATTTTAGCTACCAATTTGCGAATTAACAAAACTTAAATACAACTTTCCAATCACAATACTATGCTAAAAGATATCAAGAGACTAATTGGTAAAGAAGGTATTGAGAGAGCTAAGCAAGAAGTTGATACGTTGACGAAATTTGAAACTAAAATTGCTGTTGAAATCGATAAGCTTGATGAGCCATTGCGAACAATTGCAAACTTTGTGCAGCGTAAAGAACGACTTGAGCATGAAAGAAATGCTATGATTAAGTTATTGGAAATGTCGGCTAATTTGCAAAGAGAGCTCTTCGATACTAACAAAAGATGTGCCGTCATTTTAGATCATGCAAAAGTGCATTGGCCTGGTCGTGATTCAGTAAGAATGGAATTGGCTAAGTGCAAGGCAAAAGAAGATCAGATAAAATTTCTTCTTGGTTACATTGAGCAAGCCATTGCGCGAATGCACCCAATTTCTGAACTGGCACAAAAATTGATTGAGCTTGAGGCTGAAATTACAAAAATAGGTGGCGATAGAATGTTGATGAATATTGATGAAGTTCTCAAAAAACCTTCAATACAACGCGGTGAATTGGTAAGTATCGCAAAGTCCTTGCGGTAAGTATGCAAAAGTGAAGCGCGATTGTTTTAAGAAATTTTATTACCTATGGAAATTGCCAATATGTTTTTATATCTCCTGTTAAAGTTTATGCTATTATGGAGGTCAAAAGGCTAGCCGAATCTTTGCAGGATGCGGAAATAGTCGTTCTAAAATCGCTCAGAAGAGGCGCAGTCCTCTCGACCGAAGAGTTAACTGCAAAGACGCGATTAAGTCAGGAAACTATTAATAGGGCTGCATTGTGGTTACAAAATAAGCAGCTTTTATCTGTAAGGGAACACCCTCACTTTTTGATCCGATTAAGCAAGCTTGGCGAAAAATACGCTACAACAGAGCTACCAGAGAGGAAATTTCTGCAAACAATTATGACAAAGGCAATGTACCCTGATGATATCGCTAAGTGTGCAGGGCTTAATAAGCAAGAGATCTTGTTTTCATTAGGTTATTGGAAAACTAAAAATGCTATTTCAATCGAAGCGGGCAAAATTGCTATCACGAGTGTAGGAAAAGATTACCTACAGAAAAGTACGCTCGAAGAAACGTTTTTGAAAAAGCTTCGTCAAAAAGGAGAAATTCCATACGAAGAGCTACCATTGGAGGACCAAGCGGCATTTGAAGCGTTATTAAAGCGAGGCCTCGTCAACAAGATAGAAAAGAAAATAAGAGAATTTCTAATTACACAATTAGGTGTGAAGGTTGCCGATGCTGTTAAATCAGAAACTCGCATCGGCCAATTAACTCCGCAACTTATTAAAACGGGTGCTTGGAAATCTTCTGCTTTTAGACGATTTGACGTTACGGCACCCGTGCCAAAACTGTGGCCAGGTAAGAAGCAAGTTTATAGGGCTTTTCTCGATGCAGTTAAAGAAGAATTAGTTGCGCTAGGCTTTGAGGAAATAACTGGTCCTCTCGTTGAAATGAGTTTTTGGAATTTAGATGCATTGTATATGCCGCAGGACCATCCTGCAAGAGGCATTCATGACATTTATTATGTTAAAGAGCCTAAGTATGGTAAACTTTCGAAAATAAATTTGTTACACGCTATAAGAGCGGTGCATGAAAATGGTGGAAAAACCGGTAGCAAAGGTTGGCAGTATACTTTCAACGAGCAAGAATCTGCTCGTCTTATGCTAAGGTCTCATGGCACGGCTCTATCTGCACGGATGTTAGCAAATCCTAATGTCAAAATACCGGGTGCATACTTTGCGATTGCCCGAGTTTACAGGCCAGACATTTGCGATGCAGCACATTTGACAGAATTTAACCAATGTGAAGGCATAGTGCTAGGCGAAAATCTGAATTTTAGAAATCTTCTTGGTTTGCTGGCAGAATTTATGAAGAAGCTAACAGGTTCTGAGAAATTTCGCTTCGTTCCTGGCTATTTTCCTTTCACAGAACCATCGGTAGAAGGCGCGTTCTGGCACGCCGAGCTAAGAAAATGGATTGAAATTGGAGGCGCAGGTATTTTAAGACCGGAAGTTACATTACCTTTAGGTATTAAAGTACCTGTACTTGCATGGGGACTTGGTATTGATAGATTGTTTATGATAAAGGAAAACATTTCCGATATTCGTCAATTGTTTAGCTCTGACATACAATGGTTGAGGGAGGCAAAATTATGATTCTTATGGTGGCTAAAAGGAGGTAAAACTAAAATGAAGGCTCTTTTGATAATTGCGCAGAAAAATTTTAGAGATGAAGAGTTATTTGAAACTCGCGAGGAATTAGAAAAAGTTGGTATAAGTGTTGATGTGGCGTCCATAACAACAGAGATGGCTTATGGCATGCTTGGAAAAACATACATGCCAGATCTTGCAGTAAAAGATGCAAAAGTTGATGCTTATGATGCAATTGTTGTTGTAGGAGGAGCGGGCTCGCCACAACTTGCAAATTATCCTGAGGTCATTAAACTATTACAGGTTGCGCAACAAAAAGGAAAACTTTTAGCTGCGATTTGTCTTGGGCCGATGGTATTGGCAAAAGCTGGTGTCCTAAAAAAGAAGAGAGCTACAGTATGGACATCCCCAGCATTTCCTCAGTCAGTCCGAGCTTTGGAAGCTGGTGGCTGTAAGTATTCAACTGAAAAATTGGTGCAAGATGATAATTTGATTACCGCCTTTGGCCCCGATCAGGCGAGACAATTTGGCAGAGCTATTGCAGAAAAGTTAAAGGAAATAAAAGGTAACTGATATGCCATCGATAGAATTAAGTCTCACGGATTTGAGGAAGTTGGTTGGTGACAAGCTACCAACCACGATTGACGAGTTAGATCCAATTATACATAACCTCAAGGGTGAATGTGAAGCGCTTGAAAATGATACATTAACGATAAATCTTAGCGACGCGAACAGACCCGAACTTTGGTGTGCAGAAGGAATCGCCCGGGAACTAAAAGGTATTTTTGGTATTGAACGTGGTGTAAAAGACTACAAGGCTGAAGCAACCGATTTTAAAGTTTTTGTGAACAGTAAACTCAAAGATATCAGACCATATATTGCTTGTGCTGTTGTCAAAGATGTTTCGCTTAATGACACAATAATTAGACAATTAATGCAATTGCAGGATAAAATCGACATAAGCTATGGCAGAAATAGGAGAAAGACTTCAATTGGTTTCTACAATTTCGACTTGCTAAAATTTCCATTGAAGTACACAATGACGAAGCCACATGAGAATGCTTTTGTGCCTCTTGACTTCGCAGAAAAATTAAATCCGCACGAAATACTCTCAAAACATCCGAAAGGTCTTATGTATGGCAATATATTGAAAGGCCTTGAAGAATACCCTATTTTTATTGATGCTGAAGGTAAAGTGCTTAGTATGCCACCGATAATCAATTCTGCAAATCTTGGTAAGGTAACTGAAAGTACAAAAAATCTTCTTATTGAGGTCACAGGTACTGATTACGAAGCTGTTAATCATGTCCTAACAATAATTGCAACAGCACTTGCTGAAAGAGGAGGAAAACTTTATTCGGTAACGATAGAATACAATTACAGGAAACCTGACTTAACGCCACATCTTGAAACGAGTGTATGGAAAATCTCAATGCAACAAATCTCCGATTTGTTGGGTATAAAAACTTTGCCCGAAGACGTAGCAAAGCTACTTCAAAGAGCAAGATATTCGGTAACAGTCGATAGCAAGGACGTTTTATCTGTAAGAGTGCCTTGTTATAGAAGAGATATTATGCATTTCGTTGACATAATTGAAGATATTGCAATAGCTTATGGCTATAACAACTTCGACCTTGCACCAATTGTTATACCGACCACTGGCAAACTTTCATCGGCTGAGAAGACATCAGATAAAATCCGTGAGCTTTGTATTGGGCTTGGCGCTCAGGAAGTGATGACTTTTACTTTAACAAATAAAGAAAATCTTTTCAGAAAGATGTGCACAAAAGAAGAAAATGTTATAGAAGTTGAAAATCCGATCTCTTTAACATATACTTGTTTAAGAAACAAATTGCTGCCAAGCTTGCTAGAATTTTTATCACATAATACAAAAAAGGAATTCCCGCAAATGATTTTTGAAGTTGGTGATGTTGTACATTACGACAGTAAACAAGCGGAAGGTTCAAAGACGGAAAAAAGATTGGCCTTTGTAATTTCACACGCGCAAGCCAATTTTACAGAGGCGAAGCAAAATCTTGAAGCAATTTATAGGAACCTTGGGAAAGTCGTTGTAGTGAAAGACGCTGAGCATAGTAGTTTTATTGCGGGTCGATGTGCAAAAATTTTCCTTGATAACGATGACATAGGCATCATTGGTGAAATACACCCAGAAGTTTTACAAAAATGGGGTTTAGAAATGCCTACTGTGGCGTTTGAAGTTACCATATAAATATATTAATTCTGAAAAATATTTTATAATTATGAGTCGTAGAGGTGGAAAGGCTGCTTTCTTACATAAATTGACAAGTAAAATGCAGCATTTCGAATCTATTAATATTGGCCAAAAGATAGAAGGAAGTACGCCGCCCAGCGTCTTTATTGGCAAATTTGGTTATCCAAAAGTTTTCGCTGGCCCTTTAATAAGTCAACAACATGGAGATACTTCAATATTAGATATGCCTGAAGTTTGGATACCTGAAGGAAAATTCTCGAAGGAGATTGTGAATTTTCGCTTGCAGCTTGTTAGAGGTAAAGCTATTGTGGGGATTAAGGAGCTTGATAATAAACTGGTTAGCCAGCTACAAGAGATAGCCCTTGCCAAAAGCTCAACAGAAGCAGAAGCGCAATTCAAATCAAAGCCACGCGGAGTATTATTCAACGAAGAATACCAGCCTTTTGGCCCTTCCGCTCCGCTGCAAAAACTTGAAGTTGCCAATGTGAAATGGAATCCACAGTTAGAGAAAGTTTATTATGATACTGACTTGAAAGCTAGTGAAGGTATTAAGTTAACTTATGAAAAAGGTTTGCTTTTCTCTCAAATCCAGAAGGCATTTTCTGTTGGTGCCATGGGTTTGGGTAAAAACCGTAAGCTTGTGCCGACAAGATGGTCTATAACCGCTGTCGACGATACACTTGGTAGATACTTATTAGAAAGCGTAAAGCAATTTCCTGTATTAGATATATATCAAGTTTATGAATTCAAATCGATGGAAAATTATTTTGCTATTTTGCTTATGCCAACGCTCTGGCAATACGAAAACTTTGAAGCTTTTATACATGTTATTGGAAATGAAATAGTGCTTTTTAGCGACTGGGAACCTTATACTGGAAGAAAAACTTATTCAGAACAAGGAGGTTGTTATTATTCAGCCAGATTTGCAATTGCAGAGCATCTGAACAAAATAAAGAAGCAGGCAGGGGCAATCGTTTTTAGAGAAGCTTATCCAAATTATATACCTTTAGGGGTATGGAATGTTCGCGAAAACATTCGAACAGCATTAAAACAACAACCGAAAGAATTTTTTACGCTGAAAGATTCGTTGGATTATATTAGGACAAAATTAGCACTACCAATTGAAAAATTTATTAGAGAAAGCAAACTTTTAAGGCATGTAACACAGCAAACGATGCTTAACAGATTTTTTTAATTATTTGAAAAGATTTTGAAACGTAGTAGCTTTAATTTGATCTCCCATCGTACTGCCACCAATAATCTCCTTTCCTCTTAGCAATCCTAGCGGCAGTTATGAGATTTCTTGCTAATCTTCTTACTTCTTCCTCGTAACATTTGCTACGCAATACTTGTTTATCTTTGTAAGTTGGGTTGCAAATAGTATTTATTGCATAAACACTGCTAAATGGTGGGAAAAGCATTCCGTAATGGTTCAAAGTCATAAATAATGAA
>JAWCLD010000011.1:0-3093 GCA_038851215.1 Candidatus Nanoarchaeia archaeon
TAATGTCAATATATCTGCAGGCTCAACAGCAGCGACATTTATTGGCGGAACAAACCCAGCACAGTGGTATGCCGCTGCAGACAATGAAAGCGTTTCCTGCGATGGAATATTACAAAGTGATTATACATCTCTTTTGACAACATCAACAAGTGTCTGTACATCTCTCCGCTACAATGATACGTCAGATACAATAAATATAATGTTCAAGCTTAGAATACCTTCAGATGCATCGCCTGCTGCTAAAGCAAACACAATAACATTAAGTGCGGTGCAAGCTTCCTGTGACAAAAATGCTTATAAATCATTTTTCTAAGGCTTAACTATGGCAGTTACGGGCAGAGAAATTGAATATGCAGAAAATGTGCAAAGGCTAATGCGCAACCAAAAAAATATCCGTAACATCGGAATTGTGGCACATATTCATCACGGCAAAACAACTTTAACAGATAATTTGGCAGCGGAAGCAGGTATGATGTCTAAAGAACTAGTCGGAGAAAGAATGCTTACATGGATTGATAAACAAGAGCATGAAAGATTAATGACTATATATGGCGCAACAGTTACGATGGCGCATAAATATCAAAATGAAGATTACTTAATCAATTTGTTAGATACGCCAGGTCACGTTGACTTCGGCGCAGATGTCACACAAGCATTAAGGGCTGTAGACGGCGCAATTGTAATGGCTTGTGCCGTTGAAGGAATGATGCCACAGACAGAAACGGTTCTTTTCCAAGCACTAAACGAGCGGGTTAAGCCAATTTTATTTATTAATAAAGTAGATAGAGCTATAAAGGAACTAAAACTGACACCAGAGCAGTTATTAAAAAGATTAACAGATCTTGTAAATGAAATTAATATGTTTATTTTGAAGAATGCAGAGCCCGAATTTAGGGATAAGTGGGCATTATCTGTAGAGAAAGGGACAGTAGCCTTCGGCTCTGCACTAAGAAAGTGGGCAATTTCGCTGCCTGCGATGAAAAAATTCGGAATTACATTTAGAGATATTATTAATCTGTGTTCTCAAGATAGGGATGAAGAACTTGCGCAGAAAGCGCCATTGCATGTTGTCGTTCTTGATATGGTAGGTGAGCATTTGCCATCCCCCCTAGAGGCACAAAAATATCGTATTTCAAAGCTATGGCCTGGTGATCTCAATTCCGAAGTAGGTAAAAGCATGCTTGCTTGCAATCCGGATGGGGAGCTTGCAGCAGGCATAACAAAAGTTCAATACGATCCGCACGCTGGTATGATTTCTACAGTTAGAATATTTTCTGGTCAAATATCAGAGGGACAAATTGTTTCTCTCGTAAAAGCAAGACGAGATGCAAAAGTCCAGCAATTGAGTACTTTCATCGCCTCACGCCGAATACCAATACAAACGGCAGTAGCTGGTAATGTCGTAGGTATTGTAGGTTTGTCAGACGCAACAGTTGGGGAAACAATATGTGATGTAGGTAAGGAGCTTGAGCCTTTCGAATCTATCAAACATATTTTTGAGCCTGTTGTAACGAAGGCAATTGAGCCAAAGAACCCACAGGATTTGCCAAAACTAATTGAGTTTTTGAAAATTTTAGCAGCTGAAGATCCTACTCTAAAGATAAAAATAAGTCCAGAAACCGGAGAAACTTTAGTCTCTGGTTTAGGCGAGCTGCATCTTGATGCTAAGGTCGAAAGAAAAATTCGTGAGAAAGGCCTTGATATTGTCGTTTCTCCACCAGTTGTTGTTTATGCTGAAACGGTAGCTAAAAAATCAGATATAGTCGAAGGGAAATCGCCAAATAGACATAATAAGTTGTTTGTGACTGTAGAGCCGCTTGAGGAAGGTGTTTACAAGGCGATAAAAGCAGGTAAAATACCTGAAGGAAAGATAAAAAAGACAAAGAAAGATATTATTGATGCTCTTGCACAAGCTGGTATGGATCGTGAAGAAGCTAAGCAAGTTGTACAAATTTACGGTGGTAATGTTCTTGTTGAAGCAACAAGAGGTGTTGTGCATATAGGCGAAATTATGGAAATGGTTATGGAAGCTTTTGAAGAGGTAATGAGCCAAGGTCCGATAGCAAAAGAGCCCTGTCACGGTCTTAAAGTAACGTTAGTTGATGCGAAACTGCATGAAGATGCAATACACAGAGGACCAGGACAAATGATTCCTTGCATGCGACAAGCAATAACAAATGCAATGTTACTTGCTGGCGATATCCTATATGAGCCTGTACAAACAACAAGAATAGACACGCCTGCAGAATATCTGACAGAAGTTACAAAACTTATTGGCGGTAGAAGAGGTCTTGTTATGGATACTTCACAACAGGGTACGCGTTATGTTGTTATAGCCGAAATACCCGTTTCAGAAATGTTTGGTTTTGAAGCAGCGCTTAAATCTGCTACAGGCGGCAGAGGTTTCCAATCCTTAATCGATGTTAATTATAAAAAGCTACCAGCAGAGCTGCAACTACAGACGATACAGAGAATCCGAGAGAGAAAAGGCTTGCCAAAGGAATTGCCAAAACCTATACTCGATTAATTTCTTTGTGCAATAAATTAACAAGTATCGTTAACGTTGTTGATAAACTTATTACCATTTATTGAGTTATTATAAGATGTTATAAATTTCATTCCACAAGTATTTTTTCTAAATGTGTTTTGAGTTATTGTGCTGAAATTTCCATCTTCAAATAATAAGCCATACGCACTCTTGCCGATGTTATTATTTTTTATTATATTATTTGTTCCAACCCAAACCAATAGACCGTAATGTTTATTGCCATTCAGCACACTGTTTAAGATAGTGTTGTTATGGGCTTCAGTTAAATAAATGCCCACATCATTATTGTTTCCAGTGTTGTTACTTAACGTGTTATTTGATGAGCCATCTATAATAAATCCATACCAATGACCGGTAGCGGCATTCATACTAACATTATTGCCATTTGAACCAGAGAGCAAGCCAACTGATAATTGTACGCCATAACGCTGGGATTTTAAAGTGTTATTATATATCACATTGCTGCAACTGTCTTGTAGATAAACACCAAAATTAGTATTGGAACTTATTGTATTAGATGTAACAAAATTATTCGAAGATGTTTG
>JAWCLD010000011.1:3103-14180 GCA_038851215.1 Candidatus Nanoarchaeia archaeon
CAAAATTGTTGCTGGTTATGTTAATAAAAGAAGAGTCCCTTATCCACAATGCTTTAGCTTTATTTGAGCTGAAAGTCGATGATTTTATCAAACTATTAACAGAATTGTATATGTAAGCCCCAGTATACCAATCTGTAATTATGCAATTATTTAATGTAAAATTTTTTACACCCCTTGTTAAAGCTATGCCTGTGCTAAAATCTTTGTCAATACCATCGATTGTACGTCCATTGCAATTCAGAATTACGTTATCAGCACTTACATTCATGCATATAGTGTTATTAGAATTGATTATGTTCATTGTTAAATTATAAATTTCGCCTGCCGAAGTAAGATTTGCACAGCTATTAATGTTTGTTAAAGCATGGACAGAAAAGGAAAAAGTAATTATTGTTAAGATTAGCGTTACGATAACTGAAGGGAATTTCATACAGCACTATTTTTTTAATGGACATTTAAGGATTTGCTTTACATAAAATTTTGGCAAATTTATAGAAAGACTTAAAAAACCTTATTTAAAGTCAGATGTAAGTGAAAAAATGGCGAGAGGAAAACCACATATCAATCTTGTAGTTATCGGTCATGTAGACCATGGAAAATCGACCACAGTAGGGCGAATTCTATTCAACACAGGCAAACTTACTGAAAAAGAACTTTCCGATTTAAAAAAGTTAGCCGCTGAATATGGTAAAGCAGGCTTTGAATTTGCTTTCGTAATGGACAAGGTTAAAGAAGAGCGAGAGCGAGGCCTCACTATAGACCTTTCTTACCAGGAATTCGAGACAAATAAATATTATTTTACCATTATAGATGCGCCTGGCCATAAAGACTTCATCAAGAACATGATTACTGGTACGTCACAAGCAGATGCTGCAGTACTTGTTGTTTCTGCAAACCCTGGCGAAGGTGTAATGGAACAAACCAGGGAGCATGTTTTCCTCGCAAAGACATTAGGCGTACCACAACTTATTGTTGCAGTGAATAAGATGGATATGGCGAAATATGATGAAAAGCGCTATAATGAAGTCAAAGCTGAGCTAGAAAAACTCTTACGAACAATTGGCTACGACATAACTAAAATACCGATAATTCCAATTTCTGCTTGGGAAGGTGAAAATATTGACAAGCCAACTACAAAAATGGCTTGGTATAAAGGCCCAACACTACTTGCAGCCTTTGATCTTCTATCAGTACCTGAAAAGCCCATTAATTTACCATTAAGAATGCCCGTTCAGGATGTTTACACAATTACAGGTATTGGCACAGTGCCAGTTGGGAGGATTGAAACAGGAATACTAAAGGTGAATGATAAAATCATAGTGATGCCATCTGGCAAACAGGGCGACGTTAAATCCATTGAAATGCATCACGAATCAATGCCACAGGCCGAACCTGGCGATAATATCGGCATTAATGTCCGAGGTCTTGGTAAAGAGGATATACGTCGAGGCGACGTTATAGGACACCCAAACAACCCTCCAACTGTTGCTAAAGAATTCACTGCAAAAATGGCCGTCTTGAGCCACCCTACTGTTATAACTGTTGGCTATGCACCAGTATTCCACTGTCACACTGCACAAGTTTCCTGTAGGATAAAAGAAATCAAAAGAAAAATCGATCCTAAGACAGGTCAAACTTTGCAAGAGAAGCCGGATTTCATCAAACAAGGCGATGTCGCAGAAGTTGTTGTTGAACCTTTAGCACCTTTATGTATAGAAAAATACAGCGATTTCCCACAGATGGCAAAATTTGCAGTGCGAGATATGGGCAGAACAGTAGCAGCTGGAATGGTAATGGATGTTGTTAAAAGATAATCCTTTTTTGCTTCCCTTTTTGTTCTATAGTATTTAATTTGATTCATAGCAAGGCTTTTAAAATAAATTTTTAATTCAAATCCAGCTTCGCATAGAAAATATGCGTAGTTACAAGACATGCCAAAAGCAAGGATAAAACTTTATAGCACAGACATAAATAAGTTGAATAATGTAATTAATCAGATTACTGATATTGCCAAGAAAGTAGGCGTTTCTTTTTCTGGGCCAATTCATCTTCCAACCAAAAAACTTGTCATTTCTACGAGAAAAAGTCCTGACGGCGAAGGTACAGAGACTTATGATAGGTGGGAAATGCGCATTCACAAAAGGCTAATAGATTTGGCTGCTGATGAGCGAGCTCTACATCTTGTAATGAGGGTGCCAATACCACAAGATGTTAACATTGAAATACAAATAATTGAATAATTAATCTTTCTAGCATAAAGATTATTTTTAAAATCGACTTACAGAGCCACTAAAATGTCGTCAAATCTATTTACTTGACTAAATATTCATTCAAGTAAACAAATGTTTATAAACAAATTTCTTTTGTAAAAAATTGCGGAACTTGGAGGTGCCTGTTTGGCCTTTAGTTTAGAAACATACGAAAATTTACTCGGCTTGTCACAAGCCTCGCTCACCGTCTTGGAAAAACGATATTTGAGCCGAGACGATAATGGCCAAATTATTGAAACACCTGAAGAGCTTTTCTGGCGCGTGGCTTGGAATTTGGCCTGCGCAGAAGTTTTTTATAAATTTGACATCGATCCTAACATTGAAAAAGAAGAGCTTTACAAGTTAATAGAACAAGACCCAAAGAAAAAAGCTCTAGTAAAAGAGTGGGCCGACAAGTTTTACAAACTAATGATTTCTCTGGAATTTTTGCCAAATTCCCCTACATTAATGAACGCCGGTAGACGCCTGCAGCAACTTTCTGCTTGCTTCGTGCTACCGGTTGCTGATACTATTGGCAATGAGCAGCCTGGTGATGGGATTTTTGATGCTGTCAAGCACGCAGCTATGATCCATAAAAGTGGTGGTGGAACAGGCTTCAGCTTTTCAAGATGTAGACATCGCGGAGCTACCGTAAAGTCAACAGGGCGAGAAGCTTCAGGACCGGTATCTTGGCTTAAGGTACTGAATGAAAGCACCGAATCTATTAAGCAAGGTGGGTCAAGGCGAGGCGCTAACATGGGTATTTTGCGCATCGACCATCCTGACATTGACGAATTTATACGTTGTAAAAATGTTGAAGGACAGTTAGCGAACTTTAACATTTCTGTCGCAATAACAAACAAATTTATGGAAGCCTTCGAAAAAGACGAAGAATACGAGCTAATTGCACCTCATACAGGTGAAGTTGTAGATAAAAGAAGGGCTAGAGCCATGTTTCGACTTATTGCCGAGAATGCCTGGCACAATGGCGAGCCCGGTATAATCTTTATAGATAGAATGAATTGCCCAGAAACAAATCCTACACCAAGCATTGGAACAATAGAAGCAACAAATCCATGCGGTGAACAGCCACTGTTGCCATACGAATCTTGCAATTTAGGAAGCATAAATCTTGGCAAATTTGTTGAAAACGGTGCTATTGCTTGGGACAAGCTAAAGGAAACCGTCTTTTTAGCTGTTAGGCTGTTAGACAACGTTGTAGATATGAATAACTACCCGTTATCGGTGATTGCAAAGATGACAAAGGGAAATCGTAAGATTGGCTTAGGAATAATGGGTTGGGCAGATATGTTAATTTTGCTTGGAATCCCATATAATTCAGAAAAAGCCTTTAAACTTGCGGAGCGAGTGATGGAATTCATAAATTATAATGCGCACTTAGCCTCAGTAGAATTAGCTAAAGAGCGCGGTCCGTTTCCGAATTTTGAAATTTCCGTCTTCAAAGACCCCGAAATCTTAAAAACAATTTATAAGCGCTCTGATTCACAATTAGATTGGAATTTCTTGCACGAACAAATTGCTAAGTACGGGCAAAGAAATGCTGCCTGCACGACAATTGCTCCTACAGGTACAATTGCAGTAATTGCAAATGCTTCGCAAGGCATCGAACCTCTTTTTGCTATAGCTTACGAGCGACACACACCAACTTTTGATTTAATCGAATCTAATCCTTATTTCGAACGAATTGCAAAGGAAAGAGGTTTTTATTCTGAGGAGCTTATGAAGGAAGTTGCAAAGCACTTCAGTATTAAAAATATAAAGGAAATTCCGGAGGATGTAAGAAAAATCTTTGTTACAGCTCACGATTTAAGCCCGGAAGACCACATAAGAATGCAGGCAGCCTTCCAAAAATACACTGACAATGCTGTTTCAAAAACAATTAATTTTCCAAACTCTGCGACAAAAGAAGATATACTCAAATCATACTGGCTAGCTTGGGAACTTGGCTGCAAAGGGCTCACTGTTTATAGAGATGGAAGCAGATTAGTGCAAGTCATAACCGTAAAAAAAGATAGCCCACAAACCACAACAACTGGGCAATCACAACCTATTACCGCCACGCCAAAAGCTAGACCTGAAATTATGAGCGGTAAGACCTATAAGGTCAAAACTGGTTATGGCAACCTTTATGTTACAATTAATAATGATGAGGCTGGAAAGCCATTCGAAGTCTTTGCAACAATCGGTAAATCTGGTGGTGTGTTAGCAGCAAAATGCGAAGCCATTTGCCGACTAATTTCTCTAGCGCTAAGGGCAGGTATAGACCCTGAAGAAATCATAGAGCAAATTAAAGGAATAAGAGGACCAATGCCAACTGTTTCAAAAATAGGCGTCATACACTCGATTCCGGACGCAATTTCAAAAGTTCTTTCAATGCATATTGATAAAGGCCAAACGCAAATTACCACCTTTACAGCTGATGATAAAGGCCAGCAAACCCTTGAGCCAAAGTCTGCTGCATCTGTAAAAAATGGCAAAAGGCAAACAAATAGTTCTATTGCAGACACAGGCGTTCTACCTGAATGCCCGGAGTGCCAAGGTATTTTGGAGATGAGCGAAGGTTGTATGGTTTGTCATTCCTGTGGGTTTTCTCAGTGTGGTTAAATTATAGTTAGATTTATTAAGTATTTTCTTGCTGTTTTTTGTATGGCTATTGAGCTGACAGAAATTGGGCTCCTAGCAAGCTTATGTTTAGTAGGTAGTTTTCTTGGTCTTAGTGGCGGCCTGATTTTATTGTGGAAAGTATATATTGCAAAAAGACTTTCGTTCTTTTTCATCAGTTTTGCAACTGGCGCTCTGCTGGGAACAGCGTTTTTTGACTTAATCCCAGAGTCTTTAGAATTAATGGAGCCAAACACTGTGCTAGTATGGATTGTACTTTTGACAGGTTTGTTGCTCTTTTCAATTACAGAAAGATTATTAGTGTGGCACACCCATCATGAAGATCACTTTAAAGAGCACCCAAAAAGTAAGGTTAAGACTTATGGGCCTTTGCTTCTCATTGGAGACACCATTCATAATTTTATAGACGGCGTTATAATTGCAGCTGCTGTTCTTATCAACGTTCCATTAGGAATAATCACTGCAATAGCAGTGCTTTTCCATGAAATACCACAAGAAATTGGAGATTTTGCAGCACTGTTATATGTTGGTTATTCTAGAAATAAAGTAATACTTTATAATATATTGACTGCAGCAGCAACTTTTGCAGGAGCATTTGGTCTGCTCGCCTTTGCAGACCTTTTGCATGTTCGATTACCTCTACTGTTAGCATTTGCAGCCGGAGGTTTCATTTATATAGCGGCATCCGATCTGTTGCCTGAATTAAGACACGAAGCCAAGAAGCTATCTCATGTCATTGCCCAAACAGCAATTTTGATAACAGGTATAGCAATTATGATCGTATTAAGCCTCGCTTTCCATGTCTAATAAATGGTAAAAACGTTTAGTAAAGGATTGTTTGGCTTCAAGACAGAAGTTCTCAGCGAGCAAATTTTCGGCGCTACAGATGGCGTCATTAGTACGCTTGCCGTAATAGCGGGTGTTGCAGGTGCAACAGCTAATAATTTTATCATATTGGTTGCAGGGGCTTCCGCAATGCTGGCAGAAGCGATATCGATGGGCTTTTCTTCTTATTTGGGGGCCAAGTTCCGTGAGGAGTTACAGGGAAAAAAGTCCACAAGCCCCTTTCCGAAGGCGTTTTGTTCTGGCTTGCAACAATGAGTGGCGGCTTTGTTCCCTTGATTCCATTTTTAATATCACAAACCTCGCATCTTATATATTCAATAATGTTGTCGATTATTTTCTTGTTTGCAATTGGCGCATACGGTGCTAAGACAATTGGTAATGATATTATAGTGACAGGAGCACGAACAGCTGCGATCGGTCTTGTAGCAGCGCTAATAACCTATTATGTGGGTATTTGCTTCTCAATGCTTGCACCTTTATATGGTTAAAAATATTAGAGCAATTATTTTAAGTATTCAAAAAGCTGTTGGTCATCTTAGAGTAGAGTGGCATCAAGGCCTCAGTGTTTTTCAACTCCTAATAGGCACAGTTCTTTCGGCAAGAACAAGAGACGAAAATACAGACAAAGCTGTAAAGTCTCTTTTTGCAAAATACGAAACTCCTAGAAAACTAGCTTCTGCATCGCTTTCAGAAATTAGAAAATTAATAAAGCCAACTAACTTCTATAAAAGTAAGGCTATAAGAATAAAAAGGTTATCTAAAATTTTGTTGCAGAAATACGATGGAAAAGTTCCAAGGTCTAGAGAGGAGCTAATAAAGCTTCCTGGTGTAGGGCCAAAAGTTTCTGCAATTGTAATGGCTTATGGCTTTAAATCTAATATAGCAATCCCTGTTGACGTCCATGTTCATCGAGTCAGCAACAGGATTGGCATTGTAAAGACAAAAGCACCAGAGAAAACGGAGCTTGCCTTGATGAAAAAAATTCCCAAAAAATACTGGCTCGATTTAAACGAACTATTTGTGCTGTTTGGCCAAAATATTTGCAAACCAAGAGTACCGCTTTGCAGCAAATGTCCAATTACAAGGTATTGCCACTACTATGCAACTTCTTGCTTAAAAAGAGGGCTGTGCAAATAAAATTAATGTGAGCAACCTTTAAATTAACCCTAATAATTATAGAATTATGGCCATATTCGATTTGCTAGACCTCAGCAATGCTAAATCTAAAGCTCAAAAGAAGGCTAAAATTAAAGGTCGATCAAAATTCAAAACTAAACAACTCCTTGCCAGTAAAATTATCGTCCAAGTCAGGAAGAGAAACGGCACTTATGAGGCATTCAAACCGCAAAAGATTTCCGATTCAATACGTAGAGCATTGTTCGATGCAAAAATTCATAATGGGTTGCTTGCCATTAAACTAACGAAAGAAGTTATCAGACTTCTCGAGGCGAAATTTTCAGATACAATTCCAAGTGTGGAGCAAATACAAGATATTATAGAATTTGTGCTAAATCAAAAAAACAAAAAAGTAGCAAAACTTTATCATGAATTTAGGACTAAAAAGACGCAAGCTCGAAAACTAAGAGAAAAATTTGGCATTACAGAAAAATTAACTTATAATGCTCTTACAGTTCTAGAGCGAAGATACCTTTTACGCGATGAAAAAGGCAGGATAATAGAAACACCAGAACAGCTTTTCCGCAGAGTTGCAAAAGCGATTGCATCGGTTGAAAAGAATTATGGCGGTGACGTAGCAAAAACAACAGAAGACTTTTACAAACTAATGTCAAGCCTTGAGTTTTTGCCGAATTCGCCAACGCTTTTCAATGCGGGCGCACCTCTCAAGCAACTTTCTGCTTGCTTTGTGCTGCCAGTCGAAGATTCTCTTGAATCTATATTTAGAGCTGTCAAGGATATGGCGTTGATTGAGCAATCTGGTGGTGGTGTTGGATTTTCTTTCTCCAGGTTGAGGCCTGCGGGCGATGTTGTACGAAGCACGGGTGGAATTGCCTCTGGTCCTGTTAGCTTTATGCGCATATTTGATGCCGCAACTGATGTGATAAAAGCAGGCGGAAAACGAAGAGGTGCGCTAATGGGTATACTTAATGTAAATCATCCTGATATTTTACAATTCATAACTGCAAAACAACAACCCGGTTTCTTATCGAATTTCAACTTGTCTGTTGCAGTTACAGATAAGTTCATGAAGGCTGTTAAAGCAAATAAAAAATATTCGCTAATAAATCCGCGAAATGGCAAAGTGGTACGAAAATTGAACGCAAAATTTGTTTGGAATTTAATTATAAAGAATGCTTGGCAAAGAGGCGATCCTGGAATTATTTTCATAGATGAGATTAACAGAAGAAATCCTACAAGACATTTAGGTTTAATAGAAGCAACAAATCCATGCGGCGAACAACCATTGCATCCTTATGAAAGTTGCAATCTTGGCTCTATAAATTTGACAAAAATGTTGCGCAAGATTGGCCAAAACAGCTACGAAATAGATTGGGACAAGCTTGACAAAACTGTAAGACTTAGTGTTAGATTTCTAGATGACGTCATCGATGCTAATGTGCATCCACTTCCCGAAATAGAAAAGATGGTAAAAGGAAATCGTAGAATTGGACTTGGAGTCATGGGTTGGGCAGATATGTTAATTTTGCTTGGAATAGCTTATGACTCAGAAGAAGCAATCGCACTTGGCGAGAAAGTAATGTCTTTCATAAATAAAGTTGCCCATAATGAATCTCAGCAACTTGGTAAGATAAGAGGCAATTTCCCAAACTTTAAAGGTAGTTTGTGGCAAAAACTTGGCTATAAGTATATGAGAAACGCTACTGTAACGACAATTGCGCCTACTGGCACTTTATCGATAATTGCTGGCGTTAGTTCGAGCATCGAACCTCTTTTTGCAGTATCTTTTGTAAGAAAGGTGCTTGAAGGTCGTCGTTTGCTCGAAGTCAATAGAATTTTTGAGCAATTCGCAAAGGATAGAGGTTTTTACAGCGCAGAGCTAATGTTAAAAATCGCGAAAACAGGCTCTGTACAAAACATCAAAGAATTACCTAAAGATATTAAGAGACTTTTCGTTACAGCATTAGATATAAAGCCAGAATGGCACGTCAGAATGCAGGCAGCCTTCCAAAAATACACTGACAATGCTGTTTCAAAAACAAT
This sequence comes from Candidatus Nanoarchaeia archaeon, assembly GCA_038851215.1. GTDB lineage: Archaea > Nanobdellota > Nanobdellia > UBA10117 > UBA10117 > JAWCLD01. Next base: position 12,022 of record JAWCLD010000011.1, read on the forward strand.
TAATTTTAGGCAAGACGCAACAGTTGATGCTGTAAGAAAGGCTTATGAGTTAGCATATAAATTAAAATGTAAAGGCGTTACTGTTTACAGATATGGAAGTAAGCCTGAACAAGTACTTTACATTGGAGAAGCAGAGAAGCTGATGCATGCAGAAGCTGAGTATGCTGGTGGCTGCCCTACCGGGCTATGTCCAACACCATAATATCAAAGCTGAGGTAGCAAAATGTTATCCGAAATACCTGCAAAATTTGCAAACGTCAAACCTGAAGACTTAGATAAAGAAATCCTGCGAACAGGCATTATAGCTGAATTAGATGCAATCTCTCTATACGAGCAACTAGCAGCAATAACTAGAAACAAAAACATCAAGAATGTAATCTTAGATATTGCAAAGGAAGAGAAAACGCATGTCGGAGAATTTCAAGCTTTATTGTTAAAGATTGACAAAGAACAAAAGGAGGAAATGGAAGTCGGCAGAAAGGAGGTTAAAAAATTAACCGGCATCGCCAGTTTGGAATAGATATGGCTGCTAACCAAATTTATGTTTATACCGGTGAAGGGGCTGGGAAAACAACAGCTTCGTTAGGTTTGGCGATGCGCTCTATTGGCCATAGACACAAAGTTGTAGTCATTCAATTTCTGAAATGGTGGAAGCATACAGGCGAATATAAAATACAAAAGATGCTGAAGCCATACTACGAGGTATACCAATTTGGAAGGAAAGGTTGGATTGGCTTGAAAAATCTAACAGATGCGGATAAGGTATTAGCTCATAAGGCATTAGATTTCGCAGTGAAGATTGCAAAACAAAAGAAACCACACCTTTTAATATTAGACGAAATAAATTTAGCTCTCTATTGCAAGCTATTAACAATAAAAGAAGTTTTTCAAGCTCTTAACAAGCTTCCAAAAAAGACAACAGTTGTTCTAACAGGTAGGTACGCCCCCAAAGAGTTAATCAAAAAGGCCGATTTTGTTAACGAAATTAAAGATATTAAGCATCCACTCAGAGCAGGTATAAAAGCACAGAAAGGAATTCAGTACTAATTGACATAAAGCTGCTGCAAACTTTATGTTAGACAATAATTTTAAATTTCTCTCTATTGTTTTTGGTACGATGGAATCGCCCTTACTTTTGCTATACGCCTCTAAAAAAGTAGATATTCAAAAAAGGCTTGAGGAGCTTGATAAAATAAAGTACGAATCTAATGAAAGAATCTTTGCAGAACTTTGTTTTTGTTTGTGTACGCCACAAACAAAAGCTTCTGCAGCAAATAAAGCTATAAATGAGCTTCAAGCATCCGGCCTTTTATTCTCAGGTGATGCTCTCGAAATAGCAGCCGTGCTTGAAAAATATGGTGTCCGCTTTCATAACAACAAAGCTAGTTTTATTGTCGAAGCAAGAAACAAATTTTCTAGGGCTGGCCAAATAAAAATCAAAAGTATGCTTAACACTGATGATATTTGGGGCTTGAGAAACTGGCTTGCCGATAACGTCAAAGGCTTAGGATATAAAGAAGCCAGTCACTTTTTAAGAAATATTGGATATGGTAAAGACATCGCAATTCTTGATAGGCACATCTTAGCTGAGCTATGTAAACACAAAGTTATTTCAGAAATACCGCTTACTTTATCAAAAAGCAAGTATCTTCACATTGAACGATTGATGAAGGAATTTGCAAAAAAACTTGGTATTTCCATCGCTGAGCTTGATATGTTGTTATGGTCAGAACACGGCAGCTTACCGCTAGAAGAAATGAAATGAATTTATTATCCAAAATAATTTGCCTTAAATTTTTCTGATGCAATGTAGGTTTTGATCCCTTTGGCAGTTAATACATAATCACCATTAGGCATTTTTTCTAAAATCCCACTTTTTATAAAAGATGTATAAAACTCTTCGATTGTTTGCGGAGGCGAAAAAGCCTTAAAATAAGTTTTCAAAGCTTCAAGAAGTTGCTGAGGTAACCAACTTCCAAAGCTAAAATCACACGTTGATGTTGGCTTCGGGGAAAAAGCATTCCAAGCCTTTAAATTTTGAGAAGGCCACATAGTATCAATCGTTTTGATAATATTTGCTTTTATGACGTTGATGTTGGCTTCGGGGAAAAAAGCATTCCAAGGCATATTATCAAGCCAATTATTCACGAAATATTCCA
>JAWCLD010000012.1:0-11013 GCA_038851215.1 Candidatus Nanoarchaeia archaeon
TTGTGCATGGCCTATAGGAGTTGAAGCATTATTTGTATATGAATTCTTATAGGTGTTGTAAATTGCCTTTAGGCCATCTTCGATGGTAATTTTATACTTTTCATCAACGTATCCTTTTTCTACTAAATTAGCTGCAAGTCCTATAAATTCCTCTTTGGTTAACTCGTCTAATGTCTTCTGTTTGCAAAGCTCCGAGCATAACTCTTCGTATTTTGTATAACTCATGCGCCGCATAATTTTGAGGCGCCATTCCATAAATTTTTCTATATTGTAAACTCTGGGGTCGTGCTAGGCGCGATTTTAAAAATTCCTTTTGCATTCTTATAAGCATGGCTTATTTCGACTTGCTTATGCCGCAAGGAAATGAAGTAGAGCTAGCAAGAGAAGCTCTCAAATTAGGTATAACACCAATTTTTCTCTACCCTTTCAAAGACAGAAAGGAAATAAACAAAAAAAGAGAAGAATTAAAGAAAGCTTTAGGCGATTTCCTCTTTTATATTGGTATTTACGTAAGACCTAAATCTGCAGGAGATATTAAAAGGGTAGCAAAACTTTGGCTAGAAGCAGATTTCCTTGTTGCCATAATGCCACGAGAGCTCGTTCGTATCGCAGTATCGAGCCCAAGATTTGATGCTATCTTTAGAGTGCCAGAACTATTTGGCAGGGATGCGCCAGAATATAGGCATAGCAATTTTAATGCTGTGCTTGCAAACATTGCGAGCAAAAACAATGTAGCTTATGGTGTTGACTTTTCGTATTTCCTTGAAAATAGCGGCTATAGCCTTGCTAAATTAATGGGGCGAGAGATGCAAAATATTAGGCTTTGTCGGCGAAAAGTGCCAATTTTAATTGCTTCTATGGCTAATGAAGTATGGCAATTGCGTTTGCCTGAAAACTTGTCTGCACTAGGGAGGGTTTTAGGCCTCAACAGCCCCCAAGCTAAAGCTTCTGTTTCATCTGCCATTAGAGATATCTTAGTCAGAAAGGAAAAAAGGCGTTCCAAAGCTTTCGTCAGACCTGGCGTAGAATTAGTCGAATAGTTTAGCTGTAAAGCAGTGGTTTCTAATTGTTTGAAAAACAGCCATACTATCAGTATTTACTCCATAGTGAAGAAAAGAGAAACATTTAAATATCTATTTTCTGTAGTATATAGTACTGCACAGACTCCGGTTTGGGCAGTAGGCAGGCGTGGGTTTACCTCCTTAAACTAAACTCAGCCTGATATGAGGTTGGCCGAGTTAGTAGGAAAAGCTGGTTTCTGTCAGTGGCCAGCCCGCGTCTGCTTTTTATTCCTTATAGAAAAAGGCCCAAAATTCCTATAATCGATAGACTGGCCGATAACATTTTATATCAGAAGTTGCTTAAAATGACATGGCCGAATCTAGGAGTAGGGTAAGAGCACAAAGTTCGGATTTTGTTCGAATGATGGTCCAAAAAGCGGCTGAAAAGGAAGAACCCACCCAGCCGTATGATAACAAAGCAGATACGCAGCAAATCGAGGAATTGGTGAAACAATTAAAGGAACAGCAAAAGCCCAAGTCGAGCAAGCTACCAAACTGGACAAAGAAGATCAAACCGTGATTACTAAATATATGTCAGAATTAAATTTTGATAGTATCGCCTATCTTTGGTGCTATCGCATCAACACCAAACCTGCTTTTTAGTTCTGTTGCAAACTTTTCGCAATATTCGCCGTGCATACAGATTACTTTCTCAGGTCTAACTTTTTGTACAAATTTTAACAATTCCGACCTTCCTGCATGCGCGCTGAAATCCAAGCTTTTAATTTGCATTTTCACTTTAAAATTAATTGCGCCTAAAATATACTGACCAGTATCCAACAAATAACGGCCAGCCGTTTTAGGTATTTGATAGCCAGTAAAGATAATAGCACAATCCTCTCTTGCATAAAGAGCTTTCATGTAGTATACAATTGGTCCGCCCTCCATTGCTGCCCCCGTTGTTAAAATGACACAAGGCTCCTTCAAAGCGTTATTTCTCTCCTCGTTTTCGTATAGTGGGATTGCATTTTCTACAGCGCTATGCAAAGCATCGATATCTTTGATAAATTCTGGATGCGACATTGCAATGTTTGTTGCAGCTTTTGCCATACCATCAAGATAGATGGGCCAATTTGCACCAAATTGATCTAATATCATGAGAATTTCGGGCGCACGAACTGCAAATACAGGTAAAAGAGCTATGCCTCCGTTTTCAACAGTTTCTTTAATTATCGCATACAATTTTTTTTCTTCTTCTTTTCTGTCGTTATGTTCTCTACTACTATATGTCGTTTCCATTATGACTACGTCGATGTCTTTGGCATCGAAGCGCGCGCCAGCCACAACCCGTTGTGGTTCAAGTTTGAAATCAGAGGTGTAGAATATTCTTTTCCCCTCAGAATTTAAAATAAACATACAACTACCTGGCAAATGGCCCGCATCCCATACTTCAACTTTAGTTTTAGCACTTAATCTTACTTCATCGCCATAGTTTATCTTTTGCAAACTTCTTTTCAAATTTAAGATATCGACAGGACTATATCGTATTGGAATTTCTTTAAGCTTGGCGATTTTCAACGAATCGTGAAGAAGTAAATCGGCGTAATCAGAGGTCGGTGCAGTGGCAAACACTTTGCACCGCGTTTTTTTGTATAATAAAGCAGCACTCCCCGTATGGTCAAGATGTCCGTGGCCCAAAAACAATGCATCAACAATGCCTTTTGGCGCCAATGGAATTTCACCAGTTTCAACTTTAGTTCCGTAATCGAACATTATTTTCCTATCTGCCGCTTCCAAATAAATTGCATTCCTACCAACTTCCCTAAATCCGCCCAAGCAATGTAATTTCATGACTAAATTACTTCTTTTTAGCTTTCTTTTCTTCAGCTTTTGGGGCTGCGTTAATGTTAACGCCGAGCTTTTGCAACGCTTCTGAATGTGCTTTCAGCAGCGCATCTATTATCTGAATCATTCGAACAAATTCTTGCCTTTCTTTCAACAACGTCGTAATGGCGCCTTTGTGAAAACCAATTTCTTCGTCTTTAGCCATAATACCTACACCTCTAGCAAATTTATTTGTATATAAAAGCTACTGTCAAGCGTTTTGGCTTGAATTACTAATTCAATTAGTCCTATCTAAACTCTTTTAAATCACTTCATATACAATAGAGAAATGGCCATAGACTTCAAGCCACAATTATTAATGTATGAAAGTTTGATGTTTTTAGTGGTTCAAGGTATAGCGCTGGCAACTGGCGCATCATTGGTTTCTTCGGGTCAAGTAATAGTCCCACCGCCAGAAGGAGGTTTTACTCGGCTGGGGCAGTTTCTCATAGCATTTCTCATTGCTTTTGTTTTAATAATTCTTATTTTGAAGCTTCTCAAAACGCCCCTCACATTCAATATTTTTTTTGCATTTTTAATTTTCGTTGGTGCACAGGTAGTCTTCAACGCTTTCCTACCACTTATCGTTTCAATTTTACTTGCAATTGCTGTTGTAGCAATAAGATGGCGGAAGCCAAATCTTATTACGCACAATATCGCAATTTTCCTTGGAGTTGCCGGCGTGTCTGCATTGTTAGGAACAGCATTAAGGCCTTGGCCAGAAATTATTATTTTATTAATTGCATTATCGATCTATGATTTCATAGCAGTTTTTAAGACAAAAATAATGGTTTCACTATTCAAGGAATTGCTTAAACGTGGCGCACCATTAGCAATTATTGTGCCGGAGCATCCAACACAGTTCATAACGTCTGTAAAAAAAGTTTCGAGGCAAAAACTAAAGGAAACAGACAAAAAGGTCCTTATGTTAGGTACGGGTGACTTGGCGTTTCCAGCATTGTTTGCTGTATCAGCGCTTACTGATGGTGTAGCGCCCGCTTTAGCAGTAGTTGTGGGCTCAATTGTGGGGCTTGTCTTCAACCATTATTTAATGATGGTCAAAAAATTTAGATTTATCCCAGCATTGCCATTTATTGCACTGTTCTCAATCATCAGTTATGTAATTGCAGTTTTACCAAGAATATTTTAGAATATTAATTCACAAATTTCACTCACCCATAAATTCTTCTTGCGGTAATTCTTGTTGATCGCCTCTTTCTTTAAGGTATTGTGTTGCTAAAATCCAGAAGATAAGGCCTAAAGATCTAGCACCTTTGTTGTTACAAGGGATTATAAAATCCACATTTTCGATCGTGTTATTTGTATCGCACAATGCAATAAGAGGTACACCCGAAATCAATGCGTCGTGAACAGCGTTCTTATCTGGATAAGGGTCTGCTACAAGCATTAGTTTTGGTTCAAAAAAATTTTTCAGATTGAGATTTGTTATGATACCTGCAGGGTACCGACCTGCAAAATACTTACAACCAATATACTTAGCAAAAGCGCTTACAGCCTTCCAACCATTTTCCCTTCTGCAAACAACTACAATATCATCAGGATTGTATTTTGAAAGTATTTTCGCAGCCAACCTTAATCTCTTATCAATCTCAGATAAATTAAGGGTAGAGAGACCTTGTGGATTAACTTTGTAAACAAAAGGCATCATTTGTTTCGTTCTTATCTTAGTACCGATATGTATGCCTGCAGCAAGATATTGCTCCATAGGCACTAACAGCTCTTCTTCCATAGATGCAGGTATTTCTTTAGGTTTAGGCATAGCGAGCTCTAAAACCAAGATTATTTAAGCATTTCTTTTCCTTTTCTTAAAATTAACTAACTTGCTTTTCTATCTTTATCAGTTCGTTTAGCTTTACCAGCCGCTCTTTGCCTGCGATGCCAAACTTGACAAACGGAGCTTGCCAGGCAAATGCTAAATGCGCAATTGTTTTGTCAAAAGTTTCGCCAGACCTGTGTGAAATGATTGGCACAATATCTTTTGAGATGGCAAGGTCAAAGACCTCTTTCGCCTTTACTATAGAACCGCATTGATTGGGCTTTATTACTACCGCATTAATAGCTTTATCCCTTATTGCCATTTCGAGCCTTATTTTGTTTGTAGCTGTCAAATCATCGCCACAGATTAGACTATACTTCAGTCTTCTTGAAAGCTTTACAAAATCTGCAAAAGCGTTTTGGACGAAGGGATCTTCTAGATAGAAAAGACCAAATTCATAAGCTAAATCTGAAATCATTTTAAACTGTTGTTGCGGTTTTAGCGGACCGAATTCTCTCCAATGATATTCGTTATGCGCAAATATGTTCGAAGCCGCAAAATCACAACCTATTTGTGATTGGCCTGAAATATTTGATAAAAGAGTTAAAACTTTATGAATAGGCTGTTTCGTTATCCAAGCGTTCTCCAAACTTTTAGATTTGGCTTTCAATTTCTTGCCAATTTCTCTATAAATTCTTTGAGCTTCTAAAACGTCTGTTGCAAATGATTCTGTTTGCGGTGACACCAAAATTTCTTGTATATCTATAGAATTAGGAGCGTGCGCGCCACCGCCTACGACATTTGCCAAGATTCTCGGCATAATTTTCGCATCCGGGTTCAATAATTCCCATAAGGGCTTGCCTTCGTCTCGAGCCCACGCATTTAGTATTGCGAATTCGAGTGCAATTGTCGGATTTGCACCAAATATTTTCGGCAGGCTATTTTCTAATACTTTAAGATCTTCAAAGGAATTAAATTTAAAGCCAATTAGTTTTTCTTTTAGCTTTGTATTAACAAACTTTATAGAGTCGACGACAGAGATAGGATAGTCCAAAGCTTCAAATTTACTTTTAGACGTCCCTGATGGGGCTGCTCCTGGAACGCCATTTATAAATATCTGGATTGTGGGCTTCCTTCTCGAATCGAGAATAGACTTAGCTGTTAATGACTTGATACGCATCTAAAAAATAATGCTTATGGAATTTAAAATACTATGCTTGCTCTTCGATTTTAGGAGGACTTGGTCTTCTGATTGAAATAGGCAAAACGCCAGCATCGAACTCCAATTTTGCTATCTCTGTTGTATCGTAAAGATCTTTCGGTCTTTTGATTAGGAGGGGAGCGCCCATCGCCAGCTGCAAAGCTCTTGCACCTATAATCCTCGCAATTTCATATTTAGTATACATGCTCATAATTTTTTTCTCGACCATTTTTTTCTCCTCATACTAATCGTTATGCAACGAATTTTCTAAGTTGAGCACCTTTTTCTTTTGCCTTCTCAAGCAAATTTAAAACTTCCTCCTTTGTGAATGTTCCAAAACCACCTTTCTGCATGGCCGCAACTTTACCATCCGGCAAAGTTGATATAGACAAGCGAGCGTCAAATACCTTTTCCTCTTGCCTATCAGGATCCACAGCCAAAAAATTAGAAATTTTAATGAAGGTCGTCAAAATTGGTATTTTAGTTAATTCTAATTTCTTTTTGGTAAGCTCCTTGTAAAGAACAACACCTTCCTTCTCATCGTATTTTGGCATCACAGCGTTTTTAAGTGCGATAATAGCCGCAAGTGATGAAGCGTCGAACAGATTGCCACCATCGTTTACTGGATATATGTCTACGAAAACAACCCAAACTTTTTCCTTCGGCTTAATGCAAAGTTTGCTGAAATCGATACAACCCGATTCACGGATGCCGCGATCAACAACGCGAGCAAGCTCGACAGCCTCAGGTCCTGGTGGGCCAGGCTCAAATTCAGGGCTGGCCATTGGAAAAAGTTCCGCATTCACTATTAGGATTCCTTCCTCAGGCGTATCTGGAAAAGGCGCATCAACATCAAACTTAACTCCAACAATTACATCCGTTTCTCCAATTTTTACTCTTGCTGATCCATTTGCTCTTGGGATGGGATTCACTTCAACCTCAATAGGCCTGTAATCAAAAAGCGCTCTACCATCATGCCTAATACCTTTTTCCATCAGCGCTGTCACAAGAGCTTTATACTGTTCCATTTCCTTCTCCTTCTGCTTCTATAGCTTCAATAGATCCGGCATATTTTTCTTTAAGCGCTTTTTTCTGTTTCTCATAAATCTTTTCACAAGCCTTCATCGATAGCTCTATCATTTGCCTAATTTCTTCAGGCGTTAGCTCACCGTCCATTTGTAAAAGTGTTATTTCAGCTGTTCTAGGCATCATCGCTAAAGGCATATCCGCCTCACCAAAATTATCCTCTGGCTCAAACAAGTCAAGAACGATATGACCATCAACTTTACCACTTGCAACACTTGCAACAAGGTCGCGCATTTCAATTCCCGCATCTGCCAGGGCGACAGCAGCAGCCGTGATTGCTGCAGTTCTTGTGCCTGCATTGGCGTTTGTGACTTCAATGTAGACGTCTATTTTTGTTCTTGGATATTTTTCCAAGAAAATTGCAGGAGCCAGCGCGTCCCTAATAACTTTTGAAATTTCCGTACTTCTTCTGCTAGGGCCTGGTCTCGCTCTGTCAGAGGTTGAGAAGGCAGCCATACTATAAATGCAATCTAAATAAGCCCTGTTTGCTTCTGCTAGATGCTTGGGAAGAACTTCCCTTGGCCCATAAACTGCTGCCAAGACGTGTGTCTCACCAAGTTGAAGACTGCAAGAGCCATCTGCATTTGGGATAACGCCAGCTTTTATTGTTAATGGCCTTAATTCGTCTAACTTTCTACCATCGAGCCTCTTACCATTGACGATGAGTTTTTCCGGTGCGCCAGGTTTTTTGCTTCCCATTTTATATTACGCTCCTTTTGGTTATCATTATCATTTTGTCTTCGTCTCCGCAAGCATAGCTTTAACTTTATCAGTGAGGCCACGTTTATGCGCTTCACACTCTATCGTTTTAATGATTTTTTCGACCAGCGCCTCTTTTTCTGGTGTACCCTTAGCCCATATCCAACCATTTTGGCCGACAACAACTTCGCATCCAGTACCTTCTTTAATTAAATTAACCATCGAACCTTGCTTTCCGATTACCCTCGGAACTTTTACAGGCGAAATTTCAATCAAAATCCCACCTCGTAGCTTTCTATAGGGCCGTCTTGCCGCGCTAAGCTTAACAAATTTCGTCTCTGTAACATTCGTAATTTCACAGAAAACATAATCGCCCAAGTCAAAGAACCTTGTCAAATCAGCCCCTCTTGGAATAAATTCTGAGGCACCTTCAGCCAATGGTAGGTCTGCAAGATAAGGCGAATTTATATCTACAGACCATCCGCCAGGTAACACTGCAATAACCTTACCTATAACAACATCGCCTTTTTTAGGTATATATCGTCCAGCAAGAGGAATGACTTTTATAACTCTACCTTTTATAGAAACCATACCAATTGTTGAAGCGAAAATTTTTTCCCCTTCGCGAAAAGCCTTTCCGCTTGGTAAGAATTCTATACCTTCGGCAAGAAGTTCGCCAGGTGTTACAATCTCTCTGTCACCTATATGAAGTTTCGCCTTCAAATCCATCTACAAGTCAGACACGAAGCCCGTCTAAGGTCTTTCCAGCTTCGGAATCGTCTTCCTCTTTTCGAAAAAGTAGACAAAAACGGACTTTAAAAGCTTTATCCTTTTTTATACTTATGTAAACAAGACAAAGAGACTAGAACAAATCAATTAGCTCGCCAAGGAGAATAGGCTCACCTTTTTGGGTTTTAATATAGATGTAAACTGAAGGCGGTTCTTTTACCAAGTATTGGTGGACCAAGAAGATCGGGGATAGAAATTTTGATAGCTTTAAGCGCTTTCTCCAAATCATTAGGCTTTTGATTTCTATCCACAGTTGCTATTATGCATCTTTTGAGATATTGTTTCAACTGATAATTGCTTTCAGCAAAACCTATAGGGTCGAGTCTTGGGTTAATTGTACCATCAATTTCAAAATAATCTTTGTTTGGCAAAAATTTAACCATATTAAGGTACAAGCAATTAAATAATTTAAAATTAGTGGTGGGATAATTAATTGTTATTTATTTTTTTCTTCTGTAATAATTGCTTGTCCCGACGTCAACTTATTTATAAACGCCCAGATTTCTGTTTTGAGACCTGCAGGACATTCCATCTTAAACTTCACAGAGCCGTCGTTTTGCCATTCCTCATTAAGTAAAGTATATTTCTTCTTTAATGTTGAATAAGCTGTGCCGGCATGTTGTGGTGGCAGCGTTACTGTAAAAGAAGCCTTCTCGAAACTTAGTGGCAAAACTGGTCGTAGTTGCTTTATTACATTTTCGATTTGTGCTTCAGCTGGTTGATAAGCGTCGATTTGCACACGGGCTTGCTCCATTGCAAGCTCTATTCTTTGAATTGGATGTGGTGCACCCGTTCTAGGATCAGAAGCATTTTGATGGATATATTGTATAATTTTTGTCCTTTTAGCCTCATACATTCGCTTTCGTTGCTCTTCTGTAAGGTGTAACTCACCTTTTCTTAAAATTATTTTCGCAGCTTCGATAGGGTCCTCTGTGCCAAGCCATTGCTTCATTTTTGCTGCGGATTGCTTTTCACCTTTTTTTGCATCCTTCCAAACATCAAAAGTTTCAAGAAATTCTTTCGGGTCGATTTCCTTTCCTTGTCGAAATGCAAGTGCTTTGTCAGGGTCTTTTAGAACAATCTCGAAATCTTCGCCACCTTTCTTAATATGTGCTATGTTAAATGAAACTCTTTCTTTAGCATAAACAAAAGATGGTCTTCCATTTGTCATGTTAAAACGTAATCGAAGAGAAATTTAAGGCTTTTGATTGGTTTATATTAAAGAATTTTTATTCCTTTAATTGTAAAAATTCCACTCCTTTTGATGTTATTACAGCTGCTTCTAATCGCTCTAAAGAGAATTCTTTACCTAATATTTCCTTAAAAACCTCTAATGCAAGCTTTTGCACGTCTTCTAGCTTCGCATCGGGATGGAATTTTCGCTCCAAAAGCTTGTTAGCTTCTGCTGCACCCATTCCAATTGCTCTAGCTAAGTATTGTGTATAGATGCCTGATGGATCTGTTTCTATAAGTTGAAAACCTTTCTTGTCGACACCAGCAAATAAAAATGAAATTCCAAAAGGCCTAATACCACCATATTGCGTATATGCCTGCTCTAGGTCTGAAACAAACTTAACAACACCTTCAACATCAACAGCTTCTCCATATGTTAATTTATGCTGCTGCGCAAAAACACGGCATTTTTTTATTAACACTCTCGCATCCGATGTATAGCCTGCAAAAGTAGCTGCTATGTGCTCATCGATTTTTGAAATCTTGTGAACAGACTCTGCAACCATTAACTTTTCTGTTATGCGCCTGTCAGATACCAACAAAACACCATCTTTGTATACTATACCTAGCGTCATTGCGCCATGACCAACAGCTTTTTTCGCATATTCTACTTGCAGAATTCTTCCGTCAGGAGAGAAAACAGTTGCTGCGCGATCGTAACCCATTGCTTGTTGTGGCAGTATTTGCATTTTTATTCACCTTTTGATTTGTTTATTTGTTTTAATTTAGCTATAGTACCAGATACTTTAATTATTGAGAGCCTTACTTTTTTGTTGTTAATAGAGTTTATAAGACTTATTGCGGTTTTGGTCTCGTCAACGAATTTATGACCAGTTTTAATAATTATAGTCTCGCCATTCCAAGTATCAGCCATCACTAGAATTCCTGCCTTCGCAACACCTAGCTCACCAAGGAATTGCAAACAACCATTGATAAGCGCATTTTCCAGCTCCCTAATTTCGACAGGAACGTTAGCTTCGACTTTCACAAGAAGATATCTTTTACGCTCCCTTGTAGTTGGCGGGATCGGCTTTAATGGCATAACATTATCTAATTAAATCCATTTAAAAACATATTGAATGGAAGGAAATAATTAAACCTTAAAGACGATATCCTTTGGCCTTACTGGCGAAGGAACTTTCATTCCTATGTCATCACCTTTTTTCGCAGCTGTAATCGGCTTGTGCTCGATTTGCATCGATTGTACCTTCATCTTAATGTTTGTTTGCGGGCCTTCAATTGTAATCTCATCGCCAATTGCAATTGGTCCTTCGACCTTTATTACAGCAACTGAAATCTTGTCAAAGAAATGCGTTACAGTACCAACACGTTTCTTCCCAGCC
>JAWCLD010000013.1:0-10401 GCA_038851215.1 Candidatus Nanoarchaeia archaeon
TTTTCTGCTATAAAGATGGTCGGCAGGAACTTGAAGAATTTTGCCTTCTCTTATTAATTCCTCTAAATCAAGCCATATTTTCTGTCTGAGGTAGCCATTAGATAAATAAGAAGTGCAAATGGATTCTAACAACTCACTTCTGTAGTAAGGTCTTTGTGAAAGTTTTTCTAAAATAACGTCTTTCAATGACCGCCATTCTTTGCCGCCAGTAAGCCTTTCTAATTTTTCTTTTGCTTTAGTTTGGGCAGCGCTGCCTATTATAAAATATGCGCGACAACGACGTGGGCCCACATATCCGATATTATGTTCAACCCTTAAAGTGGGACTTTGTATGTACCTTCGCCCCATTGCACCGAATTGTTCGTATATTTCAGCACTAGTGGCTGGCTCCTCTGATAAAAATTTAAGAAGACGTTGCGTCGACTCTTGAAGTTTTGTTGCTTCTTGTTCGGCTTGCGTCCCCCTAATATAATATATATAGCCGTCATGAGAACGCGTACCAGTACGGCCAATATTATACTTCTTCGCAACACATTTGAAGTAAGGAGCCAGATGAAAGCCAAACATTTTGTGCACTTGAGCGCCGCTAAGTGGGGTTTTTGATAAATAATTTATTAAACAATTTATGTTATTTCTGTAATTTGCATTACTTTTTTTCATATTTTCCTACAACTGTTAGTTGATTTTTTACATAATTTTTTAAAATTTCTGGAAAATAAGATAGTATGGCAGTGCAATATAATAATACGCTTGAAAGCATTCTTGATAAAGCTCTAGAAAAACTGACGTTGCCAGAAAACGCGAGCGAAAAATCTTATTTGAAAAAAATAATTTTGGAAGAATATTACAGAACAACCATACGTAAAAAACGTTGTTTAGGTCTAAAGGGCCAACTAGCAATCGTCGCAGCTCACGTTATACGGCAAAAAATTCCCGTACCCTTATCGTCATTTATAAATGCTTTTGACATTACTAATAAAAAGGCATTTTGGAATAATTATCGGTGCTTAGAAGATAAACAAAGATTCAGCGCAGAAGATTATATTAAAGGATATGCAAAAAACTTTAATTGCGACTTAAATTCCGCATTGGAATTTTATAAGTCAAATTATCGTCTATTAGAGTTGCATAAACCCCATGTCGCTGCTGCAATAGTGCTAATTAAGTGTAATTACGAGCTGAAAGAAGAAATTTGCAAGGCGCTTGGAGTTTCACCCGCTACAATAGACAGTATTTTAAGTAGATATACACAGTAATATTTTTTATGTGTTTTTATGAACTTTGATATAGTTTAGTTGTTCTTGAATTTGCTGCTGTTGGTGCAATGCGTCACGCAGCAATTTTTTAGCGGGCTCCTGTGAACCACAACACTTTATGTTTCTGTTTTCGATACTAGCTTTGATTAAAAGTAAGACTTTTTCATTTACATAAGGAAGCCTTTCCGGCAGGCTTTTTCCCTTTTCGAGTAATTCTAGCACCCATAAATAGGTAGAATAAGAATACGCTGGAAGGTTATAAGTATCAAAGGCTTTTTTAAAGCGTTCTCTTGCTTTTTCTAAATAGTGTATGTTGTTTTCTCCGTGTTCATGGACATATGCGGCGAGCGTCGAGTAGGCCTGGCCTAGCCAACTGCATATTTGGCCAACCTCTTCGTTTTCTGGTGAAAGACAGTTAAAATATTCTTCTAACAACTTTATTTCTTTCTGCTTTAATGAAATAGCTTCTTCTAAGGAGCCGTTCTTATAATGCTCTTTAGCACTATAGCCAAGTTTTCGTGCCTCTTTCCACAGTTCTTGGATTTCCATTTAAGATTTCAACGAATGCCTCGGGTGAGGATCGCACTCACGACCTTTCCCTTTTTGTTCTCATACCAAGGGAACGCTCTACTACTGAGCTACCGAGGCATTTGCAAAAAAAGGGGAAAAATTGTTTTTAAGCTTTGGCTCACTCGCGGCAAAGCATTTAGCAATTCTTTAAAGACTATTTTCTTTAATTTTGATATGCGACAAACACGTTCTATAGAAGATATACTCACTAGTGCGGATAAGTTTTATATGAATTATTTAGAAGACATAAAAGAATTAGCGAAAGAGAAAAGTTGGCCACGTGGAATTAAACGCGAGATGCGTATCGCTGCTATTCTGCAATATGTTCTTAAAGAAAAATACGAAATGTTAATTCCACCTCATAGGTTGCAGCGAGATTTCAAGATATGTAGCACCGAATCCGTAAGATATGTGAAATCTAGAATAAAGAAAACGCAAGGTGCGATGCGTTTAAACCATAGCAAGAGCCGTGATGATGTTATTTGTTATATAAATTTCGCGAAGGCGTACTTGACGAGCAAGCCGCATAATATCCTGCCTCAGTTTTTTGAGGAAGCGAGAAAAATTTATGAAAATAATAGAGAAACTTACGAAAAAAGGTGTCACCAAATAAAGTATTGTATAGCTGCGCTTTCTTTAGTTGACGCCGGTATACCTGAAGAGATAATTGAGTATACTTTTGGCTTTAATAAGCATGTACGATACAGGCTTGGTAAATTGTAAACAGAATTGAAGATTAAATATTTGCCGAATAAGCTTTTGTCACAATGCTAAATACACGTTCTAGGTCTTTCCCTTCTACAATTGATCTTAGCTCCATTCGTGCAGAAGCCTTTGCAAGCCTCGTTATACCAATTACAATCCTTGGTGTGATTTCAAATGGCAGTTCTGCTTCCTTTTCCTTCAAGCTTGTGACGAAATTTTTAATCTTATCTGCAAGCTCCTGTGGGATTTCAACATCAACTTTTGACGCGAACCTAATATAGTTTCTTAAAAACAATATATCAGCAAGGTTTGCTTTAACTTTATCTTCTGAAATTATTTTCTCTGCAATCTCCGCAAATTCGGTTAGTGATGCTTTTTTTACAAGAAAAATTAGATGAAATCTGCTCAGAAGCGCAGAATCGAATGGTAGCTGTTCTTTAATTTTGCTGGGTTCGTAAGATTCGAACTTATCACCTATTGGATTTCCAGTTGCCAAAACTCTTATTCTTGCATTAAATCTATAATGATGGCCACCTTTGTCATAAGTTATGAAGCCTTTTTCCATTGCATTATATAGAGCAGCATAATCTTCTTTTTTCATTAAATTTAGCTCATCAATGCAAGCAAGACCTAAGTCGGCTTTTGGCAGTAATCCTGGAGAAACATTTTTACCCTTTACAGTTACGGCAAGACCAACACCGCTAGTACCAGAGCCAAGACCAAAAACAGAGATTGGACTCAACTCTGCAGCTGATCTTATTATGTCGGTTTTCCCTGTGCCAGGATCGCCTAGTAATAAAATATGAATTGGTTCTTTGCAGAATAGTTGCAATGCGGTTGCTTCTTTAATGTGTTTCATTCCAATTATATTGGGTGCGATGAATTGTGGAATTGAAACCCAAGCTTTCTCGACAAAAGACTTGAAGTTTCTCTCGAAAAATTGTCTTTTTATTTTTTTATCGAGTTCTTCTAGCCACGCTTTTTGCTTTACTTCAACGTCAAGGTCTGGGTTAAACTTTCTTTTTTCTGGCTTGACAAAAATTATTCGTGGTAGCAAGTCATTGCCGGAAACCAAAAAACTCCAGCCATATTTCTTTAGCTTTATCTGTGCTTTGCCTTGCTGCAAAAGCGCTTGCAATTTTCGCTCATCTTGAGGCTCAAGATAAGGTTGCACTTTAGAAAACTTAAAGCGTTCTTTTCTGTTGAGAGGTCTCGCCAACAGTATCGAATCGCGAAGCAATTTGCCACTCTTTCTACCGAGCCACGATAACCCTGCAAGGGTCTTTTTACCTATCGCTTTTGCGAGCTTTCCTTTTTCTGTGTTTTTTTCTTTTCTTCTAAATACCTCCATGTGTTTGATATCACAAATAAGGTTTAAATCCCTTTACAATTTTAATGCTGATATATTAGTTTTGCACAACTATTAACTGATACATGGCGAGGGCCGGGATCGAACCGGCGACATCGAGCTTATGAGACTCGCGTTCTACCACTGAACTACCTCGCCAATGGACCGGACGGGATTTTCTGAAGGAAACTAGTAAAACTAGTTTCGCTTGATTGAACCCGTAGCCTCGCGTTTTGGCCTACAGGAATGCCATACGCGCGTCATACCGTTAGACCACCGGCCCAAATTGAAATAATTTAAAAATCGTTTAAAAGCTTACTTGTTAAGAGTGTCCTTTAAGAGCTTCACTTTGCTTTCCGTGGCATCTCTGGTCTTACTTTTTTTCTTACTTCATCCTCTAACCTTACAAGTCTTTCAACAAATTCATTAAGCTTTTCTGCTGTATCGATTTGCAACTGCAATATCTTTTCGTTCCAACCAGCAATCTCCCCAATACTAATTCTATCTTTTTTTGTCTTCGCAGCTTCATGGATTGCAATCTTATGTTCCTTAGCCTCGTCGATAATATCATAGATATTTTTTACCATGGCCATTTTTTGAGTACAGGCAGAGAAATTTAAATGTTTGCATCTAGAAGCGGGCCCGAAGGGATTTGAACCCTTGACATCTGACTTTCTCGTCAGGCTAAGAGGTTCACCGAAAGTCCTCAGCGCTCTACCTGATTCCCCCGAACAGCCGTTGCAAGAACGACTGTGTTCGCCTAAGCTACGGGCCCGAGCATAGAAGCGCAAAAATAATTAAAAAACATTTCGCGTACAAAAAGATAATCTAATTTTATTTTTGCTCTAATAATAAAAAGTAATATGGCAGCCTAGAGTTGCAATCTGCCAGCTTGTCTTTTTAATCTTTCTACTATAATAGCTGCGTAGCTATCAAAAAGCCGATTATGAAGCCAACTAGTAGGCCCTGTAGGAATTCCTTAAGGCCATATTCGATTTCTGCTTCTCTTTCCGCAGCTATTTCGCGGCGGATTGCACCTAACAATCGCTCTCGTTTAGCCATGAGTTTTAACTCCTTCTCTTATGTTCGTAGTGAGGTGGATGGTTTTTTCCGGGTAGTGCTTCACGTAGCTCAATACTTCCCAGCGCAAGCAAAACCGTACCCAAGCCGTAAAATAAAGGAATTATCAGAAGTTCTTTGCCTGAAATTAAAGGAACGTTCGCTAGCAACAAGCGATTAGCAGCCAACATCGTACCATAGAGACCAAAACCGAGCCAACTTGCACCTATGAACATTAAGAGTAGTCCGATAAACTCGTGCTGCTTCACATTCATTTTTACCATAGCATTAAAACAAATTCTTAGTTTAAATATTTCTTTAATTTTGTGATAGTGACTACAGAATCAACAAACAACGAAGAAACATAATTTTAATGAGATTTATGGGGCCACCAGGATTTGAACCTGGATCGCACGCTGTTCTGCTTCGCAAAGCGAGACCCAAAGCGCGAGTCCTAATTCCTTCCCAGCAAGCAAAACTAGATTTGCTCGCTGAGGACCAAGTTAGACTATGGCCCCAAAAAATATGTAGCTTGATAGTTTTTAAAGATTAAGAAATGCGCCAGCCGAGATTCGCACTCGGGTCCTAACCTTTCTGCCAGAGATGGCAAGGTTATGTCCTTTGGTCCGCAACCAATCGGCCAAAGCTTGGCTTAGGTGCGTACTACTAGACTACTGGCGCATCATCATAACAATTAAAGAGATTTAAAAATCATTTGTTTTTCTTAAAGTACTGCGCCTAAGTAACTTACTATTAAAATACCAATAAAATTGCCAACATAAGAATAGACGAAAAACATGTTTTGTTTAATTTTAGCTACGCTTAAAATTGCAACGCCTAATTCGTCTGGTAATGGTGAAGCTATTATAAGTATACTAAGTATTTGTGCGATAAAATTTAGCTGTTTTTTAAATTTAATTTTCAATTTTAATTTTTGTGCGAAATAATGTGCAGATTGGCTAACTTTTTTCCTAATAAATTTATAAATTAAATAGTCTGTGCATAAAGACCCAAAAGCACCTATAGCTGCAATAGATAGTGGGGTGAAAACTTTCCCAAGATAAAAAACTGCGGCGGTTGCAGCTGGCGCGGTGAAGGATATTGTATAAAATGCTCCAGCCACGAACAAACTGAGGAGCCCTCCTTCTTTACCTATATTTTCTATAAGAAGACCGAGCTGCGGGTTTAATAAAAAAAGTAATACTACTAAAATACATATGATAGTAAAAATCCAACTGTGAATTTGTATACGCCGCTTAATCATGTTAACGAACTAAACCTTCCTTTATTCTTTCAACCTTTACTTTTTCTTTGTAGGTTTGTAGAAATTTATCTTTATAATAAACACTGTTTGCTTTTGTTGTCAATGTTATTTTGACAAATTCGTCTAAATCGAGATTTTCTACCGGCTTTTTGTCAATACCTAATATAAAGACATCTGCACCCGGTTCGGTTTCGTCAACTGTTAGTATACCTATGTTACCAGCTTTATCTTCGGCAGCAAGCAGCATGCCTTGAGATATCGTGCCTTTGATCTTGGCGGGCTTTAGATTTGCTACAATGACAATGCGCTTGCCTTTCAGCTCTTTTGGTGTGTAGTGTCCCTTAATGCCTGCTACTATTTGTCTATAACCCAAACGGCCGACATTTAGCTTTAATTTGTAGAGCTTTTCAGTTTCTGGAATTTCTTCTACATCGATTACCTGCGCAACCCTTAAATCGAGCTTCTCAAAAGGCTCAACAACACCTACTTTTTCTGCGTCGATTTTTTCAAATAAGATTTCGCCCTTAGCGATTTGTGTGTTTGGCTTTAATTGACCCCATTTCAATCCTTTTAGTTTTGGAATGTCTTCAAGCCCTAATTGCGTCGCAATTTTTTTTGCGGTTTGAGGTAGGAAAGGTGCAATAAGAGCAGTTATAATACGTAAAGATTCGCACAGATTATATAAGACAGTGTTTAAATGCGCTCTTTTTTTGACATCATCGGTTCTTGCTAGCTCCCACGGCTTTTCGTCATCAATGTATTTGTTACCTATATGTATTAATGTCCAGATTCTCTCCAGTGCTTTATGAAAGCCTAGGTTTTGCATGTACTCACTTACATGTCTTATTGTATCTTCAGATTGCCATATCAGTTCGATATCCTCTTTTTTCTGCTTCTTGGCTTTAGGCACTTTGTTTCCGCAGAATTTCTCAATTAATGTCAAAACCCTTGATACAAAATTACCTAGCTCATCTGCTAGTTCGGTGTTATACCTATTGATTAGGCCCAGCTCGCTAAAATCGAGATCTTCGCCGTAAGAGACCTCTCTTAATAAATAATATCTGATAGCATCTGCGCCATATTTCTTTACTAAATATTTTGGGTCGATGACATTGCCGAGTGATTTTGAAATCTTTTGCCCATTAATTGTTATCCAGCCGTTTACCGCAATTGTTTTAGGCAATGGCAAGTCAGCTGCAAGCAGCATTGCTGGCCATATTACTGCATGAAACCATACATTATCTTTTCCTAAAAGATGGAAGTCTGCCGGCCAAAATCTCTTATATTTGGTGCCAGATGGCCAACCCAATGCAGTTATATAATTCAACAGCGCTTCGAACCACACATAGCAAATGTGTTTTTTGTCAAAAGGAAATGGAACGCCCCAGCTAAATTTAGTTCTTGTTATTGCTAAATCTTTTAATCCCTCTCGCAAAATTCTTTGTCGCACTTCTTCTAGTCCTGCTGGCTTGACAAAGTTGGGATTTGCCTTATAATGATCTAAAAGAGGTGCGGCGTATTTTGAAAGTTTGAAAAAATATGTCTCTTCCTCTAAAAATTCGACTGGCTTTTGGTGTATAATGCATTTGCCCTCGACAATTTCGTTATCCGACAAATATTTTTCGCATCCAACACAATAATTGCCTTTGTAAATTCCTTTGTAAATATCGTGAGAAATGCGCTTAATGAATTTTTGCACAATCTTTTGATGATCTGCATCAGTTGTTCTAATGAACCTATTATAATTAATGTTCAGTGCCGCCCAAGCATCTTTAAATTCTTGTGCTAAAGCGTCAACAAACTCTTTCGGCGATTTGCCTGCAGCCTCAGCTGCTCTTAAAATCTTGAGTCCATGTTCGTCTGTACCTGTCAAAAAGTAGGTTTTCTCTCCTAAGCTTCTATGCCATCTTGCAAGAACATCAGCTGCTATTTTTTGATATGCGTGTCCTATATGTGGTGAGCTGTTTGTATAATCGATAGCTGTAGTTACATAAAACTTGTTAGCTTTCTGTTTAGATTCAACATTCGATTTTGAATTTGCGAAGGCTCTCACCTCACAAAGATTAAGACATAAATTTGGACATAAAAGGCTTATGTTTATGTATTGTTTATGCACAAAAAAGAATTTCTGCGTATTTAAGTCGAATACTGTGATAAACAGCCAAATCTTTAAATAATACTTTGCTGTACTTTAGTTATGAATAAGAAAATCTTGATTGTAGTTCTTATTATAATCGTAGCTTTGCTGGCCTTTGGAACTGTAACTGAAATTGTAAAGCTAATTGAACAGCCTCCAGCAAAAGGGAAAGCGCAGCCAGCTCCTAAAACAAACCTGACGATTTTTAATTTTGTCTTTTCTGAAACATCAGTAGGGCCAGCAGTTTGTGATATCAGGGCAGAAAGTAAGATTATCTTTGAGGGCCCAATACAAAAACCGACACCGTGCAATGGATTAACTGCAAATTACACGATAGAAGGCAACATAATTAAAATTTATATAACAACAACACCGTACGAAGGCTTTTGTGTCCAAGTTATTGCAGATGCATTCTACAAAGGTAGCTTTGACCTTCTGCGACCTGCTAACGTAGTACCTGCCAATATACAAATCTATTATGATGGGGAAAAAATTTGTGATAAAACTTTGACTATCTCGTGAAGTAATTATTAAAAAATATTGGGTGCACGTGCATCGAATCTATTTTCGCTATACTTTGAGGTAGATTTTGCGAGCGCATTTCAGTTGCATATTTTTGAAGCTCTGGATCACTAGTCAATTCTCTCACAATAAGTGAATAGTATGCGCGCTCAAAAGGGTTTGTGCAATATTTGGAAAGAAGCTCGTCCATAACATACTTTCCAGCCTCGCCGCCAAGTTTTGCAGCAATAACAGCGATTTTGTACTTATTGCCATTGGCATCAGTAATCAATGCATCAAGTTCGGATTCATTGAATGTTGGAATGCCTGATGTGGCTTCGCTAACTTTCTTTTCGAGCAACTCTGCATAAGTTGATTGGGGCGCTTTACTCTCCTCGCTTATTTCAATACCTCGAGATTGGGCAATCAACTCTGATGCCCTCTTTTTCATTGCTATTATGTCGGCGAATATTTTTTCGGCTCCCACGTCTCATCAATATCAATATTGTTATTAATCCATATAAAAGTATTGTTGGACCTAATAAGGTCTTGCGTTAGAAAATCTTATAAATTACTTTTTTTGATTGGGGTTACACCAATTCAGCTTAGAATTGGAAATGTAAACAACAAATGGAGAAAAAATGGCAAGAGTAGAATACCAGACTATAAAAGCCGAAGAAGTGAAATTTGGAAGGAATTCCTTTATAGAAGTTGCCCGAAAGGTTGCGAAGACTGAAGAGGGCGAGAATGAGTTTGTTGCCATTAGCAAGGGCTTTTACATGCCTGAAGGAAATGGCAAGAGGTTTAAGCAATCGATTGCGTTGCCAAAAGAACCTGAAGTGCTAAAAGAAGTTGCGAAGGCATTGGAAACCATCTAAATAGATGAAGAAGAGTTAGAGTCTTTTTCTGTGCTTTTTTTAATTTATTTGGCTCTGACAAAACTAACAGTTTATATTTCCATTTTGTGATATGTAGTATCACAAACCTATCGCAATTTGCGTTAGATTTAAAAAGTTCTCTTCTTTGTTTAACTTTTATGGTTAACGAAAAGCGAAAATATAATGTATTTACACCGTTGAGGAGAGCGCTTCGTGGTGGAGATGGCGCTGCACCATCTGGCTGGCCTTATTTAGGGCAAACTAACAACAGCTTGTCGAGAGGCAATTACGTTAATTGTGTTGAAACGACTAATAGTATTGTGGAGTTGTATGGTACCTACGAAACTCGTGAAAAAGCCTATCGTTGGCGTATTCAAGTTTTTGAGACTAAGAAAGGTACGAGAGAAGTTGCGCTTTACATCGAAGGAAATCCCTTTTCATTAGACAGCGAAGTTGAAGACGAAGTTGTCAGAGGGATTAAAGACGTGGTTAAAGAGGCAGTAAAAGGGTTAAAAGGGTTAAATATACCTACGAAATTTAGAGAGTCGCTCCAAGATAAATTGAAGTGAGGCGGACCTAAATGCTTCTTTTCAATTTATTTACTTTAATTGTCGAGAACTTTTCGTCAATTAAGAATATTTTAGGATTAAAGATAGCGATTGTGTAAAATGGAGCGGTATTTA
>JAWCLD010000014.1:0-2110 GCA_038851215.1 Candidatus Nanoarchaeia archaeon
TATTTTTGGATTTTCATTTTTACCCTTATATTCGGTTAATCTGGCTACAAAATCTTTTAATGAGGAAAGAGTTTTCTTTGCAGCATCAAGCTCTGCAAACGTAAAATTTAACTGTTGTCGGTAGTGTGCGCTAATTAGCACAAACCTTATTGCAAGAGGGTCATAGCCTTGCGCCATTAGATCTCGTAGCGTATAATAATTGCCAAGTGACTTTGCCATCTTTTGGCCTTCGACAAGTAGATGAGCATTATGCATCCAATATTTTGAGAACTTTTTGCCAGTTGCGCTTTCGGATTGGGCAACTTCGTTCTGATGATGTGGGAACAAATTATCAATCCCGCCTGTATGCAAATCTAAAGTTACAAATTTTTCTGGCTCGAACTTATTGCCTTGGAACGTTGGTGATAAATGCTTCATAGACATTGCAGAACATTCAATATGCCAGCCAGGTCTCCCTTTACCGAGCTCAGTTTCCCAATAAACGTCTAAGTCTTCAGGGTCCCAAAATTTCCAAAGCGCGAAGTCTTGGGCTTGTTCCTTTGCGTATTCGTCAGCCTTTATCCTTCCTGAGGCGCCAGCTTCTAATTTTTTAACCTTGATGTGTGCAAGTTTGCCGTAGTCCTTAAACTTTGAAATATCATAATATATGCCATCTTTACTTTTATAGGCATAGCCCTTTTTCAAAAGAACTTTAATTATTTCTACCATTTCTTTGATGTGTTCTGTGGCTTTGGGATAAATGTCTGCAGGCTCGATATTTAGAGTTTTGATATCCTCAAAAAATGCTTCTGTATATTTATCGACTATTTCTTTGCGTGTTTTGCCTTCCGCTTTCATCTTTTTAATTATTTTATCATCCACATCTGTTATGTTCATTACTTGCTTGACTTTGAAGCCTTTGTATTTCAAATAACGGCGAAGAAGATCCGCAAACAAAAATGCTCTGTAATTACCAATATGCGCATAATCGTAAACAGTTGGACCACAATTATACATTCGCACTTTGTTGCTTAAAATTGGTGTGAACAGCTCTTTTTTTCTTGTTAATGTGTTGTAGATTTTCAAAGCCATTTTAAGTTAGCAGCGACGCGAGTTTGCACATTGAGTTGCTTTTCAGTTGGAAGCGGGGTAAGGGAGTCGCACCCTTCTAACTTGCTTACTGCAAACGCAAACACTGCAGGCAAGCGCATAGCTGATCTGCCAACCCCGCATTTGCTAAAGAGTTATTAGATTATTTAAAAGATTTGGATTTTTAACGATAACAGCGAATGCTTCGCAGTAAAAGGATTTTGCACTAAAAATCGGCTACTGCAGCTCTGTAACTAAGCTTAAAAACCTTTTTTTCTATTCTTAATGCATGGCAGATGAAGTTCAAAACCAAAATATAAGCGAAGTACCTGCAGAGGCTGAAGAAGACGAAAGTGTTCCTTTTCCACGAGCGCGAGTCATGAAACTTATACGAGAAGAAATCAAAGATAAAATTATTAGGTCTGAAGTTAAGGAGGCGCTAAATATGTGGCTTGGCGAGCTAACAAGAAAGTTAGCGAAAGAGATGGGTGCTACACAATACGCTTCTGTTTCACTTGCTGATTTTCAGCGGGCAACAAAGCCCTATGACATGATTGAAGATATACTTAAAGATGAACAGCGTCTTTTACTTTCAATACAAAAGCTTCGTGAGGATGCTGATCATATAAGTCGCGAACTTAATCGCTTTTTCGCAACGCTCAAAGGCGGTAGGCAGCGCGATGAAGAAGCATAATGTCTATTGAAATAACATTTTATCCTTTAGATGTCTCGTTTGTGGAAGAAGGCACAATTTTATTTGGCATTACACAAGATAAAAGGCGCATTGCTATTATCGACTCTGCATATTTGCCTTATTTTATAATTGTTAAGGAAGATTTTGATAAACTACTTAAATTGTGCGAACAAAAATCTATACCAATTGAGCATAAGCAAGAGGAAGGGAACTTAGTAAAGTTATTTGTTAAACCCAAAAATTTTATACATATTACCAAAATTGCGAGGGAAATTTCAACAAGAGTTTATAATTGCGACATTCCTTTGAAAAAAAGATATTGGATAGATCGAAAGTTTAGCCCAATAT
>JAWCLD010000014.1:2129-9560 GCA_038851215.1 Candidatus Nanoarchaeia archaeon
AAGTTATTGGCGAGCAACAGGTTCGAAACACATTTCAAGTAGAACTTACAATAGTTGCGGAGCGGATAGAGTCCCTCGAAACATTACAGTTGCCCAAAATTGTCGCGTTCGATATCGAGACTGCGAGTACAGGCATTTATCCTGATGTTAAAAATGATGCAATAATTTTTATTGCTGTTTATTCAGAAGCTTTTCAGCGAGTTATAACTTGGAAAAGATTTGCTACAACTGATCCAACATATGTTTTTGTAGATAGTGAGGCTGCGTTGATAGTGGAATTTATTAAAACATTGAAAGAGCTTCGACCACAATTGTTAGTTGGCTATGGCTCAGACAGCTTTGACTGGCCTTATATCGCCGCCAGAGCGAAAAAATACAACATAGCAATAGATCTTAGTTGGGACGGCTCCGAGCTAACCTTGGCCTCAAAAGGAAAAAAGCGAGCTAAATTTATTGGATTGCCTTATGCAGACCTCATACATTTTATCAGGCGGATCTTAGACCTTGATACAGACCATTACGGATTGGATGTTGTCGCTAAAAAACTAATTGGGAAAGGCAAACTTAGTACACTTAGTGCTAAGAAGATAAATGAGATGTGGTCTGTAGGCTTAGCTGAAGAGTTGAGATTTCTTGCAGATTATAATCTAACAGATGCGCAGTTAACATATTACATCGCAAAAAAGCTTTTACCTATTCAAGCAGAGCTAAGCAAACTCACTGGACTACCCCTCCAAGAAGTTGCGTACTTAACCTACGGCGCATTAGTAGAATGGTATATAATAAAAAATTATGCTGGTCTTATTCCACCTAAACCTAGTACTGCAGATATTATGGCAAGGCAAAGAAGAAGTTATATCGGTGCCTTCGTCTTTGAGCCTAAGCCAGGTTTTTATAAGAACATTTGTTGTTTCGATTTTAGAAGCTTATATCCTAGCATTATGGCGTCGCACAATATTAGCCCAGAGACGTTAACGTGCTCATGTTGCCAGTTTCGCAGCGGATTCCGTGTCGACGAGAAAATTTGGTTTTGTTCGAAGAGACAGGGTTTTATACCTACTCTTGTTAAAGAACTTGTAGAGAGGAGAAAGCGCATAAACGAAATTCTAAGACAAACCCAGCCAACAGAGCTTGCATTTGCCGAGCTGATGGCAAGACAACATGCACTAAAATACATTGCTGTAGCATTTTATGGCTATCTTGGGTTTCCTGCATCAAGATTTTACAGTTACGAATGTGCGTCTGCTATCACAGAGCTTGGACGTAAATATATCAATCTTGTTATTAAGGAAGCTGAAAAATTTGATTTGAAAGTTCTTTATGGTGATACTGACAGTCTTTTCGTAGAGATAAATAATAAAGAACAGGCTAGTGAATTTTTACAAATTGTAAATTCGATACTTCCTCCTCCAATGGAGCTAGAATTGCGAGCCATTTACAAAGCTGGCCTGTTTTTAGGTCGTAAATCTGGAGTTGGTGGTGCTAAAAAACGCTATGCATTGCTGACAGAAGGAAACAGTTTGCTATTACGTGGACTTGAAGCGATAAGAGGCGATTGGAGCGCTCTTGCGAAAAGAAGTCAAAAAGAAATCTTGCAAATTATCCTTGAAGAGGGCGACGTTCAAAAAGCGTTTTTGCATTTACAATCACTAATACAACAGGTGCGAGATAGAAAAGTTAGTCTTGCAGATTTAGTAGTTAATGTTAGGTTGACGCGCCCATTGCAATATTATAAGACACAAACTCCGCACATTGTCGCGGCAAAGTTAGCTGAAGAGAAAGGCTATCCAGTGAAACAAGGTTTTATTGTTAGTTATATTATAGTTTCTGGCAAAAGTAATAAGATTTCCTCGCGAGTTAAACTTGCGGAAGATTGCAAAATCGAAGAATACGATGTAGAATACTATATTAATCAGCAACTTCTTGGGGCAACATATAAAATATTCGAGCTTTTTGGCTATGACTTAGAAAAACTTGGTGGGAGCCAGAAGACGCTTGAAGGCTATTAATAAGATGGAATCTGAAAATTCGGCAAAATACGAAAAGGCTGGCATAATTGCGGCCAAAGTGATGTCTTTTATCAAAGACAAAATAAAGGAAGGCGCAGTGGTGCTTGAACTCGCAAAAGTTGCAGAAGCGAAAATTGTGGAGCTAGGTGGCAAGCCGGCGTTCCCAGTAAATATTTCAATTAATGAAATAGCTGCACATTATACGCCTAGATACAACGATACGCTAGTTTTGAAAAAAGGAGATTTGGTGAAATTTGATTTTGGTGTTCATGTTGATGGTTATCCAGCGGATGCTGCCTTTTCCATCTCAGTTGGTAAAAATGAAGAAAATGAGCGTTTAATAGAAGCTGCGAATGCCGCATTAAAAGCCGCACTTTCTTCCGTAAAACCAAATATTGAGGTTTCAAAAATAGGTGCTGCAATAGAAACAACTGTAAGAGCTGCTGGCTTGCAGGTCGTTAAGAATTTAAGCGGCCATGGTATTAAAAAATTTGACCTTCACGCCGAGCCGAGTATTCCAAACTTTGATAATAATGACAAAACTAAACTTGAAAACGGTATTGTAATTGCAATAGAGCCCTTTGTAACAAATGGAAAAGGATTTGTTGAAGATACTGGTAGCTGTGAAATTTATAGAATAATTAAAACAGCGCCAATACGAGATAGGGAAGTTTTAGATTTCATGCTACAAGAATTTGGCCCACTGCCATTTGCAAAACGCTGGGTTGTTGAAAAATTTGGATTGATGCGAACAAGTTTGGCATTACGAGAAGCAATTTCTAAGGGCATTTTGCACGAATACAAAATTCTAAAAGAAGTATCTGGAGCTAAGGTTGCTCAGGCAGAGCACTCAGTTTTAGTTTCCAAAAAAACAAAAATTTTTACTGTAACAGAGGATTAATATTCTTCGAAGGGTTCTTCAAATACCTCTTCCTCTTCTTCCTCTTCTTCTCTAGGTTCTTCCTCTTCTTCCTCTTCTTCCTCTTCTTCCTCTTCTTCAAAATCCTCTTCGTCCATTTCAAATGTCGTTTTCATAGCTTAAAATTCGCATAGAATACCTATTTAAATTTTTTTACACCATAGAAAAGGTTTGCACAGGCTATTTAACCCATGTAGGCGGGGATATAAGCAGCTTCGCCTCGCTTAGCAGCAGCCAGACTGCTGATATACCTATCAATATCACGTTTTGAAAGTGATGGGCGAACTTTTTCTAAAGCTTGCTCGAAATGCGCTTTCTTAACGACTTTTGCCTTGATATCTTCTCGCAACGCAAGCATTGCTGCTTCTCGACAAATAGCTTCTATGTCTGCGCCAGAATAACCCTCAAGCCGCTTTGCCATCTCTACAAGGTCCAGCTTCTCAGTCGGCATATTTTTAAGATGCACTTTTAATATTTCAAGTCTTGTTGCTTCGTCAGGTGGTGGAACTAATAAAAATCTGTCAAATCGACCAGGTCTAAGCAAAGCAGGATCTACAAGTTCTGGTCTATTTGTTGCGGCTAGAACAACGACATCTGCCATTTCTTCTAAACCATCCATTTCTGTTAACAACTGATCTACAACTCTTTCGGTAACTTTGGCATCTGATACGTTGCCACGCTTTGATGCGATTGAATCAATTTCATCAAAAAATATAATACTTGGCGCAACTTGTCTTGCTTTTTTAAATATCTCTCTTATTGCTTTTTCAGATTCGCCAACCCATTTCGAAATTATTTCTGGCCCTTTGACATAGATAAAGTTAGCTTGAGACTCTGCAGCAACAGCTTTGGCGATTAACGTTTTACCACAGCCTGGGGGACCGTAAAGTAGAACACCTCTAGGAGGTCTTATGCCAAGACGTTTAAAGGCCTCAGGATTTTTCAATGGCCATTCAACTGCTTCCTTCATTTCTTGCTTCACGCTTTCTAAGCCACCTATATCTGACCATTTAACCTTTGGTGTTTCTATTAATACTTCGCGCATTGCACTAGGTCTGACAAGCTTCAATGCTTCCTTAAAATCTGCTTTTGTTACTCGCAGCTTTTCGAGTATCTCTTGTGGAATTCGTTCTTTATCTTTAAGTTCAAGCTGGAATTGTGGAAGCATTCGTCGTAGAGCAGCCATTGCTGCTTCCTTGCAAAGACCCTCAAGGTCCGCACCTACGAAACCATGTGTCACGCTTGCTAACTCCTTCAGGTCGACATCCTTAGAGATGGGCATATTTCTGGTGTGAATTTTTAGAATTTCGAGCCTACCTTCTTTATTTGGCACACCAATTTCTATTTCCCTATCAAATCTACCGCCTCTTCGCAGTGCAGGGTCTAAAGCGTCCGGTCTATTTGTTGCAGCTATAACAATGACTCTTCCTCTGGATTTTAAGCCATCCATTAGTGCCAATAGCTGTGCAACGACACGGCGTTCAACTTCACCATAACTTTCTTCTCGTTTTGGTGCTATGGCGTCAATCTCGTCGATAAAAATTATGGCTGGCGCGTTCTTTTCCGCCTCCATAAATATGTCGCGAAGCCTTTTTTCTGCTTCACCCACAAATTTATTCATTATTTCTGGTCCAGCAACTGACATAAAGTGTGCACTTGCTTCATTTGCAACTGCTTTTGCTATTAGAGTCTTACCAGTACCTGGCGGACCGTAGAGTAGAACGCCTTTTGGAGGCTGCACACCAAGAGTTTCAAAAAGCTCGGGGTGTTTTAGCGGCAACTCAATCATTTCTCGAACTTTTTTGAGCTCTTCTTGAAGTCCACCTATATCTTCATAAGTTACTTCAGGAATTTTTTCTTCTTTTAGTTCAACTGCTTCTGGGAGAACTTCAACTTCTGTATCTTCTGTAATTAAGACTGCTTCCTTTGGATTCGTGCTTACAACAACATATTTAATATCAATACCAAAGCCTAAGCCTAAGCTAAATTCCTCGTCCATTATCTTAAAAATATCATCGAAAAAAGGATTTCCGGTCATCGTAACTCTTCGACGTTTAGTACCGCCTAAAGAAATTATATCACCTTTACTGACGGCCCTACCAAGAAGTGCGCGCTTGAAAATGTCAGGGTGCGCTTGTATAAACATTCCTTTTTGTGCGGGCGCTATTGCAACGCTTAGCGCTGGTTTTATCTCTATAGGCCGCACAGAAACATATTCTCCAATAGATGTACCTGCGTTTTTTCTCGTGAGACCG
This sequence comes from Candidatus Nanoarchaeia archaeon, assembly GCA_038851215.1. Lineage (GTDB taxonomy): Archaea > Nanobdellota > Nanobdellia > UBA10117 > UBA10117 > JAWCLD01. The sequence continues at coordinate 7,313 of JAWCLD010000014.1, forward strand.
TCCATTCTAATTATAGCAAGGCCTATATCAGATGGAAAAGCCCTTCCGGCAACAGCAGCGGTTTTTCTTGCGCCTTCAATTTCAATAATAGAACCTTGCTGTATACCTAATTCCTTCATAACTTGACTATCGATGCGAACAATACCTTTGTTAACATCATCTTGCTGTGCTTCTGCGACTTTAAGCTTAACTTCCTTTCGTACTCGAGTCGGATTAAGCGTTACCATAATAATAAGATAAATTAGCAAAGATTTTAATAAGCTATCGAGTGGAAGCTTTTAGTTTACGCGCGACTTTTTCCTTATTGGTGTTTTAATTGTTGCGAGCATCTCTGGGGCCCTTTCTAGAGCATATTCAAAGGCTAGGTTTTCATACCCTAGCTCAAGAAGCATTTTAACTAAATTTTGAGCGGCAAGCCTATCTATTTCGGCTCGTTTCTGCCTCATGTAAAGAGCTTTTTTTGCCTTTACATGTGGCTTTTTATTGTATATTTTCATATATTGTCGCTTGTGCTCCGAAACCATAGCTATTAAATAACTAATGTTTGCTTTTTAAAGTTTAATGGAGACAAAAATTAGCACAGGTGCGAAAGTACTAGACGACTTGCTTAATGGTGGCCTAGAGCGAGGTATTATAACAACAATATTTGGCCATGCTGGCTCTGGCAAATCCAACATTTCAATGCTCACTGCACTATCTACGGCTGCAAAAGGTAAAAGAGTTGTTTTTATTGATACTGAAAATAGCTTGTCGGCAGAAAGAATAAAACAACTTGAACCGCAAAGATATAAAGCAATTTTAAAAAATCTTATAATTCTCGAGCCAACAAATTTTGATGAGCAAAAAAAGTTTTTTTCGCAATTACCTGAGCTTGTAGCAACAGAAAAACCAGAGTTAATTATTGTCGATTCGATAGCTATGCTTTACAGGTTGCAGCTTGGGGCTGAAGAAGTATACGAAACAAACAGGGAGATGGCAAATCAGCTCGCAATCTTATCTGAAATTGCGAGGAAAAAGAATATTCCAATTCTTGTAACAAATCAAGTTTATACTGATTTCAAAACTGAAAATGTTAAAATGGTTGGGGGCGACTTACTAAAATATTGGTCTAAATGTATTATTAAATTGGAGAATGTTAACGGCTTTCGAAGAGCCAGTATCTGGAAACATCGCTCGTTACCAGCTGGAAAAGAAGTTTTTTTTAGTATAAATAATGCTGGCTTGTTTGAAGTGCCCAAACCAAAAAAGAAGTTTAGTCTATTTGGCTAAACTCTGCTTTGAGATAAATTTCAATTTTTGGCGTTGGCGCAGGTGTTTTCTTGTTGAGATTTCTCAGAACAAGTTGGATTTGGACAAAGTTTCCATGGTTTGCAGCCTTTTTTAATTATTTGTATATATGGTGTTCCACAAGTATGTTTTTGTTGCATAATTTTTAACAAACCTTGCTGAGGAAGAGGCCAAGCAGTCTTGCAGCTCGGATATTTATTGCAAGCTAAAAATCGCTTACCTGATTTTTGAGATATAATTATTTTAAAATCACCTTTACCGCATTTAGGGCATTTCATTAAAACACTCTCTGCTTTCCTAGCTTCAGTTACCGCAATAGCTAGCTCTTCGCCAATTTGCTTTCTGTGAAGATTAAACTGGTTCAACAATGAGATAAGGACTTTTCGTGCCTCAGTAAAAACTTCGGCTGAACTCTTTTTTCTTTCTCTAATAAGCTCCATATCTTCTTCAAAATGTCTTGTCAGCCGTTCTGACAAAATGTCAGGGGCGTATTTTCCAAACGCTTCTACCATTTTCAAACCTAAACTTGTAACTTCAATCGATGTGCCACTAATATAACCTCTTTGATATAAGGTATCGAGAATTTGTGACCTCGTTGCTTTTGTTCCTAAGTTGCGCTTTTCAAGCTCTTTTATTATTGATGCTGGACTATACCGCTTTGGTGGAGTTGTTTTCTTATTATGTAGTTTGGACTTTTGCTGCACAATTTCGCCTTTTAGTAGCGATGGCACTTCATCTTCTACACTTTCTACATAAGGTTTGTAGAGCTCGCGCCAGCCTTCTTTTATAATTTTGCTCCCAGAAAAGTGAAAGTGTTCATTTTCAATTTCAAATGTCATTTTTGTAGTTTCTTTTATAGCGGGCTCGCCAAAAACTGCAAGAAAACGTTTTACAATTAAATCATAAACAGCTTTTTGTCTCGAATTCAGGGCTTTTGGCGTTTCACCTGTTGGATAAATCG
>JAWCLD010000015.1:0-9485 GCA_038851215.1 Candidatus Nanoarchaeia archaeon
AGTAAATTCCTAGCGCATTTGAAGTTGCTGTGACATTTGTTATGGTCCCATTTTGCCCGTTATTGTATACAACACCATAATTCCAATCCGTTAATATGACATTTTTCACAGTGACATTTGTTAACACACCTGATGTTTTGAAGCCGCTGGGTAAAGAGAGTGCTGCTCCTGCCGAATCATAAACATAAATGCCATATGTATTACTTGTATCTATACCATCAATAGTATAGCCCTGGCCGTCGAATATTACATTATTTGAGGCGATATTAATGCAATAAGTTGCGCCGCTGTCTGTTATATTTTGCGTTAATACGTAATAGCCAGGAGAGGAAATAGTTGTGCAGCTGCTGATGTTTGTTTGCTGTGTTTGGAATTCTGGCTGGATTTCAAGCGTGTGCTCTTCAGCTGTTACTGTTGGTTTGATAATCTTGCCATAATAAATAACATAAGTAATGCTTTGTTGCATTTCTGAAATTCCAAACTGTGGTTGCGGCTGGTATATTATATTATCAAAAACGACATCTGTTTCTATACAGAGATTATTGGAATTATAAACTTCATTTGTAGTTTTGAATGGAATTGTTCGAAAATCTGTTGTCATAACAAAAATATTGTCAGAACATCTTTCTGTAAGATAATCGGAATCAAAAATTATATGTTCGGTGATTGTTTGAATAGAGTTGTCTACGGTAATTTCTTTTGAATGTGTCCAACTCTCGGCGGTGAAGAAGCCTGTCAGCTGGCCTACGCTGAAGAGGATGAATATTAGTGCTATAATTGCAAATAGCAGTAGTTTTTGCTTCTGTAGCCAATACCTCCGCATAGTAATTCATAGTAATTCAAATTGATCCTTAATAAAGATTATCATAAAGCCATTAACCAGAGATTATTTGCAGAATCGTCTACCTTTTTTTGCCTTTTTTCTTTTTTTCTCCAGTTTGATCTAAAAGCTCCTGTGCTGACAGCTTCTTGTCTTTACTTTCATTATTTTTTTCATTCTCTTTTTTCTCTTGTAATTGTTTGGGTTCTTCTTCTAGGAACTTGTTGAATTTCTCTATTAGATCTTTGCTTCTCAACAAATAACTAAGACCTGTTACAATAAGAATCACTGCAACGATGAACAACCAATTTGGCACCCAATATGTAGTAGTAGTGAGGAATGTAACAATTGATGCGAAGCCTGTGCTCAAGCTTAAATTGCTAAAATCTACAGCTAATAACTTTTCCTTAAATGTTCTACCTTCTGTTTCCTTTTCCTCGGCGCCAATGCCAAGTTTTGCTTTTACACCTTCTGAAAGTAGTGTGGAAGCATTTTCTGGCAACTCTTCTTCGCCTTCTGTGGTGCCAACTTCAGTTGTTGTTATGTTTGCCTTTTCACTTACAGTCAAATTCTCTTCTGAAACTGTAATATTTGTTTCATTCGTAACTGTGATGTTAGTTTCAACTAGTGGGGCTTCTTCTGCTGTTTCTGGCGTGCCTAGTGGCTTAACTTTAGGAACTTTTACATTCGCGAAAAGTGCTTTCATTCTTTCAGCCATTTGGCTAAAGAATGCCTTAATTGTTGCCTTAATTGCGGCAAGCCTTTGGGTCGTTGTCTGCTCTTTTATTAGCTCTCCCTCCTCAATTTTAGTTGGCTTGCCTAGGATAATGTCGAAGCTCGCTGTTGATACTGTTGAAGCTTGGTCTTCTAGTCTTGCAGCTACAGTCACTTTATATGCATCACTAGCTGTACCTTCAGGAACCGCGACATATGCGTAGACTGTCTTTGCTTCTTTTCCACTTAATACTAATGAAGCTGGATTTAGCTGAACAAAGGCAGCTCCTGTTCCGCTAACATCAAGATTATAGGTGCTGTTTTCCAATCCTTTATTTTCTATAATAATTGGAACAAGAGCTGGCTCACCTGCTGCAACTTCGACTCTTGTGAGTGCAGCAGTCACTTTAACACCGTAACAATCTGTCATTGGGGCTACATCTAAGTCTAAAGTTGCGGTAGCGCTGGCTTTAGAATTGTCTTGCGCCTCCGCTTTTACAATTATTGTTCTTTTGCCAGCCGGCTCTGTTGCCGTAGGTTTTAGCACAAGATTGAAATCTGTCTTTTCTGACGGATTTAAATCAATGAAAGACTTGTCGACAGATACAAAGTCCGCTCCTGATACAGATATACCATACCTTGTGCCAAATTCCCCTGTGTTTACTATTGAAAGAGCGTAAGCCTTTTCAGTGTTTGGGCATATTTTATCTTTAGTTGTAGAAAGCTTTAAGTCAACGGAATTGCAGCTCTTGACATTTGCAACAAAATCTATTGTTGTTTTGAAGCCCTTCGCAGGTTCTACTATTAATTTTATGTTGAAATCGCCTGAAACTTTGTAGCCTGGGTATAATATAAGATTTGTAAATCTTGCCTGACCTGCAGGTACGTCTACTTTTGTATTTTCAACAGTGGCCCAGCTTGGTCCTTCTACATTTAGTGTAAAAGTATTATCAACAGAACCTTTATTTTCTAATGTAATTGGTATCTTAGCCTCAGAAGCTTCGCAGAAGCTTAGGTAATTTACATCTGTAGTAGCTATAAAATCGTAGCACTGTTTTGACTTTAACTTTAGTTGTTGTGTCGCAGTTGCCCTTGAGTTTTGCGAGGCAGCAGTTACTGTCATCGTAAAGTCCCCGGTTTGGTCAGCAGGCGGCGTGCTATAAACTTCTATTGTAGCTGATTGGCCTGCAGCGAGCGTAACAAGTTGCTGTGATAGTGTTGAAAATTTTGCTGGTAAGCCTGATAACGATAAGACAAAATTTTCAGTGTATTTACCAGTATTATTTAATTGTAAAATATAAGTAGCTTTTGTCACTGCACATACTTCTGCAGAATCTGCTCCGACAACAGAAAATTCTGCAGAATGGCAGTCCAGCACTTTTAATGTAACAGAGCCTGTCTCTGTTTTGCTATGCCCTGTCACTGTAACATCAAGAGTGTAGGTTCCTGCAAGGGAATTTATGCTTGGCGTAACATAAAGATAGATATTTTCAGTTTCTCCTGGATTGAGAGAAAAGCCTGCTGGTGCTGCAATTGCCCATTTTGCAGCGTCTCCGCCCAAGCTAACTGTAAAGGAATCTTGATAGTCAGCGGTATTTGTTACCGATGTGACAAAAACTGCTGTGTCGGTTGCACATAAGGAAATTGCATCAGAACTAAATTCTAATCCGTATATGGGCGCTAAGGACACTAGGGACGCCAATGCTAATATTATCACCAGGAGCGTTTTTTTCATTGCATGCACCTCCGAGTTATAACACTCGATGTTATCACTTTCTCCTAGCACTAAATATAAGCATTTCTAAAGTCTAAACTATACATTACAGTAAATACAATTTTAGTTTACTATTGTAATACCGGCTAATATCGGCACAACAGCTAGTAGGAAAGACTCCAAGTTAGCTTAAAATTTTAATAAAATTAATAAATAAAAGAATTAAGAAAAATCTTTACTAAGCTTTTTGGACTGCTGTACCTGCTAAGCCGCCAATTGCTCCAAAGATTAGTCCCATGAGTAACATCACTAGCAACATTATTGCGCCACCAACTGCACCGAAGAACTCTCCAAGTGTTCCGAAGAGAGAGCCGAAGAGTCCTGCGGCTACAAAAGCTATTAGTCCAACAACGAGCCCTACAATCACTCCAGCTATTAATCCTACTATTGCGCCTTCTTTAAAGTCTTTGGTCTTTGTAAGCAAAGCAGCTATAAATCCTGGTATAAACAAAGGGAATAGCAGCCCTATTAATACAACCACAAAAGTTATCCCAATTGCTTTCCAGTTTATAGCCATTTTATACGCCTCTTATTTCCTTAAAAAAATAGAGATATTAAAAAATAGTATTGTAAAAATTTTATAGGGAAATTAGTAGTACAACATTTTCTGTTGCTTACCCTTGTACTGCAAATATATTACTACGCCAACTAATATAAGCACTAGGAACAAGAATAGAGCGGCAATTCCGCTTAGCGCTTCCTTAACATTAACCTCAACTTCGGCCACAGAAATTACATTGCCATTTTCGTTTATAGTTATTTTAGCTGTTTGCTCACCTGCAGCTTTGGCAACTAATAAAACGTTAACAAGCTTAGATTCGCCAGGCTTTAATGTAAAGGAATTTGGCGTAACTTCGCATACTAAACCATCGGTTGATTTCACACTAACAAAATAATCTTTGCTTTCAGTTGCGCCGTTGGCAACTTTCAGCTGCAATTCTAAATCTTCATTTACTTTTAATTCTTTGCTAATTGTTGAAGTTGAAATCTTGTTTGTGTCTATCTTTGCTGCAGATTCGACAAATAAGTTAATGGAAGTTGAATATTTTGCGAGGGCATTTGAAACAGTTGCCTTTATAGTATAAATGCCTGCATCGATATTTTCAGGTAATTTGAATGTAAAGTAGACTGTTTGTTCTGTTCCCGCAAAGAATGTGCCGAAAAGCTTTATTGATTTTTGTATGCCAAGTTCGGGCACGCTTATTGCAACAATAACGTCGTTTTGATCCTCATTTCCATTATTATAGACTGTTACTGCAACATCTACTGCTTCAGCAGCTTTATATTTCTCTTTAAACAATTCGATTTTAGATATAAATAGTGCATCATCATTTCGTTCTATTTCTATTGCATCTTCGTATCTAGCGGAAACTTGTTCGCCGGTCTTTTCCCATCGGCCATTTGCAGTTACAACCAGAGTATAATCACCTTCTTCTGCATCTTCAGGTACTTGTACGGTTAATGTTAGATCTCTTTCATCGTTTTGTTGGACTTGTAAACCTGACACAAGAGCTTTTTCTGTTATTCTTTCATTAAATTGGTTTTCAATCCATACTTTCACAACGATATCTTCAACATCATACTTTGCATCAGTATTTTCAAGTGTAACTGTAACTGCTACAGAAGTGCCTGGCGCTACTGGATCTTCATAATCGACATCTGTAATTGTAAATTTTCCATCAGTCGCTGTTGCTGTAAAAGCCCCTAAAGGTGCTATTAAAAGCAAAGTCGCCAGTAATGCAAATAGTTTCGTCATCATTTTCTCACTTACCTCTTGTTTTAGCAATTAAAGGTTTGGCGCTTTGTGCTGTCATCAAGTCTTTGCCAAACCATACAATTATTGCTGCCAGTAATAATATTATTAGTCCAAGTGCAAGCTCTGTTGCAGGTATTTGCATTCCTTCCTTTGGCTGTTCTGTTGTAGCTTCAACGAGCGTAACAGCTGTCTCCTGCTTTATTTCTGGAGCAGCAACAGTTAGTATGAAGCTCTTTGTTGTAGTATAGCCGCTGTACACGGCAGAAACCGTTACTGCATATTTGCCAGCCTTTGTTCCAGCAGGAATAACAAAGCTCAAGTATTGTGTGCTTGAATCACCTTCTTTTAATGGTATAGTTGCAGATGTTGCAGAGCCAATGCTTGAAGTTATTTTTAGCTGCACGTTTTCATCATTTGCGCCAGTATTTAGCATAGCTATCATTACTTGTACAACATCGCCAGCTTCGTAGCTTGCTGCATCTGTCTGCAAGTTAGTGATTAGAACTTGGTGCTTTGGCTTTACAACCTCTAATTTATCTGGGGAGGTGTAAGTTGAGCTATATTGCTTTCCAGCTGCATCATACCAAGTTAGCTTGACTTCGACGGCATATTTATCATTGTCGGCATTTGCTGGAATTGTAATTGTAGTTGTTTCACTTTGCCTGTCTCCTTTATCGAGGTCGCCAAAATCAATTGTTTTCTCTATATCATCACCATCGTCTATATTTTGAATTATAATAGTTGCTTCAACATCTTCCGCATCATATGTTGCATTATTCTTTAGCTCAAGCTCAAATTCAACTTCAGAACCAGGAGCCACTTCGTCCTTGAAGTCTAAGTCATGCACTTGTATATCTGAGCTCATTTGCAGTGTTACTAAAATTGATTCTGTGTCGACTCCGCCCTTGCCGTCGTCAACAGTTAATTTAATTGTATAAGCACCTGCAGAGGCGTATGTGTGAACTGCAGTCTTTCCGCTTCCAATCGTGCCATCGCCAAAATCCCAATTGTAAGTTAATGTATCACCGTCAGGATCTGAAGAAGCAGAAGCATCAACATTCACAGTTAAATCAGAAACTGTGTAAGTAAAGGCTGCTATTGGTGCTCGATTTCCACCGCCAACAGCTTCTAATATGAGATCTGCAACGTCGTCTATGCCGTCAACGGCAACGAATGTGGAGCCTTCTTTGTAATTTGGAGCGCTTGCCGTTACGGTGTAATCGCCTTTGGGCAAGGCTACGAAAAAGAATGGGCTTTGACCGCTTGTTGAAGCGACAATAATACCATTCATATTCTTAACAACAACGTTTGCTGTAATGTGTTTGTAGTTAGTATCGTAAACATTTACTGTTAGCATATATGCTTCAGTTGCTGTTGCACCTATCATTAAACTTAATAATCCTACTAAGAGTAATAAAGACATTTTTAGTTTTGCCATCTTATTCATCTTTACCGGAACCTCCAAATCCATAATCTTTTGCCCATTTCTTTATTCCATTCATGAGCTCAGAGGTTAGTATCTTTGTTAAGTGTGGCAAAATTCGTCCGTGCGTGTCATAGACCACAGCTATGCCACCATTATCTCTTGTATCTGTTATTCGAATAGAATAGTGGTTAGTGTTGTAAATCTCTGTAATGTTATACGGCAATGACATGTTTCTCTTTTCTAGATAAGCTGTTAAATTGTCAAGTGCCTTTGCCATCTTTTCGTCATAAGTGAAATTCAAACTAAATCTACCTGCGCCCGCTAATTGATTTAGCACTGTGTCAAGCTGTGTACCATTAGTGCCGTATTTTATCACAATAGCATCTGCGTTTGCATCAAACTTTTCAGTTGAAACAAGCGCATTAACAACTCGCTGTGTATAGTTCCACAAGCCTTGCGCATCAGTTTTGTTCAAATCATCGTATGTGATATTCAATGATGTCAGCCAAGCAGAATAATTGTTCCAGAGGTCAGCTCGCCAGATATTCAGCACTTTTTCTTCGGCTTCTTTTCCAGCAGCTGTCCTGTTATCATTAATAGCGTTAGTAATGTAGTTGGTCAAGATGTTTTCGAGCTCGATTGTGGCGTTAGTTGGTGTTTTATCCTTTATTATAGGGGTGACATCCATACCTGTTATACGAGCAACAGTTGCGGCGTACTTGTCGAGTATTAGCTTTTGGCCTGCAGTGTAATTTTCTGCAGCCATTCTGCTTATACTATCTTGGAGCGTGTGCGTTGCTGTTATAACTTTCTCCGAAATAGAATCGAGTGATTGACCAAACAAGTCTTCAGTTATGCCCAAATCGTGTGCCAAAGAAAGCAAATGCTTATATGTTTCTATGTTTTTTGGCCCTATTCTACCAACCATTTCTTTTATCCATGCCTTTTGTGAACCATCAATCTTAAGGTTGTCAAACCGGTCTAAAACTGTGTGTACCTGGCTTTCATTCAAGTTAATATAAAATGTAGTATTATTTGCGGTTGTTACTTTTGCTATTCCTGATGCATTATTTGTCTTATCAACGCCAAGTACAATTTGAACTTCAGTTGCAGATAGGTTTGAAATATTTAAGTTTAAGTCCTTTAAGACGCCCGTCGCATTTTGTGGGCCTTTGAAAACAATATAGCCTTCTTCAGGGTGTGGCACAACATAAACTTCGCCGCCAACTATATTCTCTATCGTACCTTGCCCATCAGGGACGTCTATGACACCTCCGCCGGCTTTAACAGTGACATTTCGGGTTTCGTCAATATTTAAGGAACCTTTCCCAATATCTGTATCGCCTATTTTTATTTCTTTGTCAATTTTTACAGGCTCGCCAACATGAATTATCTTTTTATGCTCTTCAGGATGTGGCGCTGTCTCTGAGCCAATGAGGTATCCTATTGTTCCTGCTAGGAAAAGACTAATTGTGGCACCAACTGCCTTTAATACCTTAATTATCGGTGCTGTCCCAGACGAATCTTTGTTTAAATTTGTATTTTTGCTTTTGGATTTCATTTTTGTCTCTATTTAGTAACGATAATTTATTAAAGGTTTTGCTTGAGCTTTGAAGCTATTCATTCAAGTACATGTCAAGTAGTTCGTCTATCGGTAAATGCGATATATCTTCCGTGTACTTCTTAATCTCACCATTTGGACCATTTGTATCAAAATAAGTTACCAAATAATTCGAACCATTTGAATCTGATCCTACCGCTAAAAGTATGGGACGAGGTAAGCTTCCAACAAAAGGAGGCAGGTCGTTTGGACGCTTATTAATTATTTCGACATATTCACTATAACAACCTGCGGCAGATGCACAACAGCCATAATATAGCTGTTTTAATATCGAAATCGTTTTTTCAAAGTGCAAAAGATATTTTAGATTAACAAGTTCTTCTGCATCTTTTCTTTTGTCAACGGGTAACACTTTTTCGATTCTTGCTTCAAGCCCTTCTAGCTCTTTTTTAGTTACATATTTTTTAAGGATATCTGCAAAGAATGGATTTTTATGCTGTGATTCTTCTTCTAGCTTATGCTTAATATCTTCTACAAAAATTTCAGCTAAATCCGTAATACACTTTAAGTCGTCAAAAAAACGGCGTGGAAGTTTTGTAAAATACCCCCTCCACCCATTTTGGCCCTTAACAAAACCCTCTACAGAAAACTCTAATGCGTCCTCTAGATTGTTGATTACATTATTAGGTGAATAAGCATCCCATATAAAAAGTGAATAAGATGATTTTATAGAACTGAGAAATTCCCCTAAAGCACGCGCAGAATTTTTGTTTTTAAGAGTTTCGATTTCTATAATATCGTATCTCATATGTTTATTTACAATATTGAATTTATAAAGTTATTGTTTATTAAGTTTTTGTGTTAACTTTAAGATTAATTAACTGAATTTCTTCAAATACTCCTCAAGTTGTTTTTCGGAGATATGGGTGTTAACATAGTTTTCTACTTTTTGTTGATGCTCTGGGGGTACAGAGCTGTAATCTATTTTCTGTGTTTTTTGGTTTTCCTGTGTTTCTTGGTTTTCCTGTGCTTCTTGGTTTTCCTGTGTTTTTCGGTTTATAGGTAGTATGTAAGTAACGGTCTTTTTACCTTTACCTTGCTTTACGTAAACTTTTATTTGAGGTTTAATACACAACCATGTAAGAAAAGCATGTTTAATAATTTCGAATGGCTCCTCTTGCTTAGGGCTAACCACAGATTGAGCAGCTTCCGTACCTTTTTGTTCGCCCTCGTTCTGCGGCGCCTCTTCGGAAATCTCAATCGGCGGCTTATAGGTTTCGGTCCAGTGTTTATGAACTGCGTTAAAGAGAGGTTGCAACTCTTGCCCAAGATCGAGATTGCTGTTTGAAAGCCGCCAAACCCCTCGAGGGTCCCGATAGATTTGATTTCCAGCACCATACATATCGTTATCAAATTGCATTTCACCGTCTTTAG
>JAWCLD010000016.1:0-9441 GCA_038851215.1 Candidatus Nanoarchaeia archaeon
TGCATTGTCAACTATAACTTTTGGTTCAAGGATTTTAGACGGTTTTCTCATGCCAAGACCAAACGAAAGAGCTAGTGCAGCGACAAACAACATCCCTCCTATTAATGAGGCTGCAGCCATGACATCGCCATAAATGGAACGAAGATACCAAGGTATTGCAAGCACAACAATGGCAAGGCTAAAGAAAAGAAGTTGTTGATTTCTTGCTAATGACAAAGATGTATATTTGGCCTTTTCAATAAGTTTATGACCTTCACCCGCCGGCACACATTTTACGATTGGTTGGTTCTCATCAAATTGATTTGGAAAAACCAAAAGATCAACAAGTTTTGATTTTGGTAATAGTTCGGCAAGAGCTTGGCCAAGCATAGACTTTCCAGTACCTGGTAGCCCTATTAACGCTACGTGCCGGCGCTGTAATGCTGCTTTTTTGATAATTTCAACTGCGTGCTCCTGTCCAATAATTTGTGCTACTATGGAGCTAGGTACTTCTATCTCTTTTGTAGTGCTGAAAGTAAATACCATTAATTAGTTTAAGCTTTGGGCTCTTCTTCTGAATATGCGGGTGCTGCGTTGCTTGAAACTAGCATAATGTCGCCAATAGCTTTGACCATAATGTGTGGCACAACTACGCCTCTTGCTCCAGCTAAGGCTTTGCTTAAAAAGCTATCACGGGATGCGCGAATCTTCCAACTTTCAATTTTATTATTTTTAATCAGAGCCTCTTCAATCTCGCCGAAGTAAAGTCCATCGGCAGTATATACTTTCAGTGATGTGGTCTCAGAAATTTTTTTCATTTTCAACATTTTTGCCTCCCAGACGATTATGTCTATTTATAATTTCAAAAGGTGAAAGGATATAAAACTTGCGATGGAAAAGTAAATAGGTAGTTAATTACGTTTGAGAAAAAGATTTAAGGAAGCCATTAGTTTTATAGTGTAATGGCCATTAAAAACAATCTTTTTAGATTAAAAGAACTTAGAGATATTACTATAATAATTCTTATCTTAGCTTTTGGGTTCTCTTTTAGGTTTCCTGGTACCTTTAGCTTTAACGCGTGGCTAAGTGCTTTCTTCTTGTCTTTGATTTTAGTTTTTATTTCAATTTTTGCGCATGAAATAGTACACAAACTTGTAGCGAGAAAATTTGATGCGTTGGCAAGCCCGCAACTTTGGTGGAGTGGCATAATTGCTTTTTTCATCATCTTATTGCTTTCTGGTGGCTTAATTGTTTTTGCAGCGCCTTGGGCCATTACAATCAAACCATACAAAACTTATAGATTGTTTAGACCTGGCAGAGTTTATCCACATTTAGGGCCTAGAGAAAAAGCTATAATCGGATTGTCCGGCCCAATGACTAATTTAGCTATAGCCGTGCTTGCAAAAATTTTAAGCCCCTTTTTAGGTATGGTGGCAAATAAGTTGATAATTATTAACGCTTCATTAGCAATTTTTAACTTATTTCCATTCTTTACAGTTTTGCCAATAATGTTTTTCCAATGGGCGAAGCTAAAGCCTATAGAGGCACCATATGTAGAGGGTGAATTTGTTTTCTTTGGCAATCGACCATTGTGGGTTTTTGTCTTTATCTTCACGCTTGTAACGAGCTTATCACTATTATTTCTTAGTGCTTTTGTCAGTGTAGTGCTTGCGCTATTTTTTGCTGTGACATTGTCAATAGTATGGCATTGGTATTTAGAGTTGCAAATATACCCAAAATGAATTGATTTGCCGCTTCAGGACGAAAGAAATAATATCTTTTGCTTTTTGTATGAAGATATGGACTTTAATAAAGAGAAATTAGAATTACGACTCTACCAACAGACGATTCTAGCTTCTGCAATTAAGCAAAATACTTTGGTTGTGTTGCCAACAGGCCTTGGAAAAACACATATTGCGATTGCGTTGGCTGGTTTGTTGCATGATAAAGGTAAAATTCTTATAATGGCGCCAACTTTACCTCTAGTAAATCAACATTACAAAACATTTTCTGAATTTTTTTCTCCGGCAAGTGAAATCGCTGTATTAAGTGGTAAAGTTAAGGCTAATGAACGTGCGAAACTTTGGGAACAAGCAAAACTAATTTTGGCAACACCCCAAACAATAAGATTTGATATTATCTCTGGATCAATTTCCTTGGCTAATACTTCTTTAGTCGTATTTGACGAGGCGCACCGCGCAGTTGGTAATTATGCCTATGTTTTTGTTGCAAAGGCATATATGCAGCAAAGACAAGATGGTAGAATTCTTGCCCTCACAGCTTCGCCAGGGAGCGAAGAAAATGTTGATGAAGTTTGTAAAAACCTTTTTATAGAAAAAATTGAGGCAAGGGATCGAACACATCCTGAAGTTTTACCTTATGTTAAGGACATTTACACGAAGTTTGTTCTCGTAGATTTAACAAAAGTTCTATTGGAGATTAAAAATCATTTGGAAGTTGCGATTACTGCGAGAGTTAATGAACTTTCTAAGTATGGCATTACAAATTTCGTTGCAAACCGGTTGACAAGGAAAATGATACTTGCGCTAAAACAAAACTTACAGGCACAATTTATGCAAGACAAAAGATTTGGTCACGCCTTATCGCTATGTGCGTCTATAATAAAACTGCAACACGCGCATTCTCTTTTATCAACGGAAAGTCTGCAAGCACTGCGGCGATATTTTGAACAACTATGGTTTACAGCTTCGCGGAGAAAAACGAGGGCGCTTTCAGATTTAGTGAATGATTTCAGGGTCAGAGCAGCATATTCTCTAACAATAAAAGCACTTGAAAATGGCTTGGAGCACCCAAAGCTTGCAGCTGTAAAGGAAGTTGTTGAAACACAACTTATGAAAAAACCAAACTCAAAAATTTTAGTTTTCACTGAATTTCGTGATAATGTTCCAGTAATTGTTGATACTTTATGTCAGATCGAATCGGCAAAAGTGCACAAGTTTATCGGTCAGGCCTCAAGGTTTGAAAAAGGTATGAATCAAAAAACGCAAATGGAAGTTATAGAGCGCTTCAAGTCTGGCGAGCTAAATGTCCTTGTTTGCACCTCTGTCGGCGAAGAAGGTATAGACATTCCTGATGTCGATCTTGTTGTGTTTTATTCACCATTACCTTCTGTAATAAGAACAATTCAGAGACGAGGGCGGACTGGCAGAACTGCATTGGGACAAGTCATAATGTTGGTGACAAAAGGCACAAAGGACGAGGCATATTACTGGACTACAAAACGCCGTGAGGAAAATCTGCGGCGAACTATTGCTGCGCTACAAAATTCTGGCAAATTAGAGAGGCAAATTACGTTAGAGCCATTCAGCGGGATACCTGTAGTAATATTTGCGGATAGTAGGGAATCTGAAATTGCGGAAATTTTACATCAAAAAGGTGTGAAAGTTAATTTAGCACCTCTTAGAGCGGGCGATTTCATTTTGTCTGAAGATGTTGGTTGTGAGCGAAAAGATATCAATGATTTCGTCAAGTCTTTACTTGATGGTAGACTATTTGACCAAGTAAAAAGAATGAAGGAAAATTTTGCTAAACCATTTATTATTTTAGAAGGTAATTATGATTTGTTGTTTACAATAAGAAATATACAACAATCTGCTTTATTTGGCGCACTCGCATCTCTAATTTTAGATTGGGGGATTCCAATACTCATTACAAAAAACAAAAACGAAACTGCCGAACTATTAACAATTATAGCAAAGCGAGAACAGCTCGAAAAGAAAAAATCGATTTCAACAAGAGGTAGCCACAAACCTCAAACATTACCGGAGATGCAGCAATATTTTATTGAAGGCCTACCACAAATTGGACCTGAGGCTGCGAAAGCTTTATTACAATATTTTAAAAATCCTAAAAATATTGTAAATGCGTCTGTTGAAGAGTTAAAGAAAGTAAGTAGTATTGGTGAGAAGAAAGCTAAACTAATTAAAGAAATTTTAGATGAAGAGTGGAGAGGTTAGTGTTTTTCCTTATAACATTTATTTAAATCTTAATATCCGAGCTTTGCCCGTCTGCAAATTAACGAGTGGCACGCGACAGGGGTCAGGATTGTGACCCATTTTTTGTTGAAATGTTGTGGTACTCTGAAAACAACTACACCCTATTGTTAAAACACCTTTATAATTACCAATTTTTGACTTGTGCACATGGCCAGAAATAGCAATGTCGGGAATTTGTTTAATTAGTAATGGATCGTCCTCTATTGGCAATGCTAATGTTGCGCCGTATGTTGGTGCTAAATGTCTTCTTTTCAAAAGGAATTCCCATACTTTGTCGATAGCATCATAACCACCTGCAAGTCTTAGTGCTTCAATATTTTCTACAAAGTAATCGAAAGAATAGCCATGATACAACAACAAGTCAATACCTGAGAAGTTCTCTTGCTTATGTATTCTCACATACGAGGGATTTGGCGCCATTATAACATTAGATAATTTGTAAAGCGGTTCTGCAAGGTCTTTGAATAACGCGTGTTGCGGTTCGCATATACGTAGTGCATCATGGTTACCTGGTAACACTATGATATGTTTGTCATCAGGGATTTGTGATAGAAACTTTGCTGCGGCCTCATATTGTTTATATATATCTTTAATTTCAAGTTCACGTTCTTGTGTTGGATAAATGCCAACACCGTCAACAATATCCCCACCAATTACAATGTACTTAGTTTTTTTGGCTAATTCTCGTTGTTTGTTATTACCATACTCACTGCGTAGCCATTTAATTGCTTTTTCAAATTCTTTTTGCAAAAACATTTTACTTCCGATATGTGGATCAGCAAGGCAGGCAAGATAAACTTCATCAGGTGCTTTTTGGCGAATTTTTTGCGGCGTATCTGGCCAAATAATATCATCAACAAAAAAATTATCTTTGCTCGCAGAACCTTTAAGCGCCACTATCTCGTCTAGTGCTAAACTTCGGGCCTTTTCAATTAAAGTTATATTTTTAGCAGATATAATTGCTGAAAGTTGACCTGTTACATCTTCAACACATAATTTTATGGTGCCTGTAGGGAGCTTTTTCATATCAAAAATCGACACTATTATTGTTGCTTTTCCGCCTGGCCGTAGTTTATTTATAGAAACCGCGTCTGAAAGTTCTGGCCGATTAAGAAATAAATTTTTAAAAAAATTATAGCGATTTCTAAAATAAGTTACAAAATCTCTAACTTCTATTTTTTTACCTTGGTAGATTTCTTTTGTTAACACTTCAACACTTGTATCTGATGCGACAACTTTTGGTTTTGTTATAGGGATTGGAGCCGTATCTTTTGGAAGTAGCGATTTTATTTTTTCTACAGTGGGCAGCTCTCCCGACTGGATTAACTGCGCTATTATTTGACTTTCATCCATATTAAAAGAGTTCCTCTTGAAGTTTTGCTTTTATTTTTTCTAATAAGTCGTCTTGCGTAGAAACATAAATTTCTCTTGTGCGGCCGTAACGGCCTTTGGAGATGACCTTAGCATTAATCAAACCAAGTAAGTCTAACTCCCCTATTAAATCTGATACACGTCGTTGTGTTAGCGGTGCTTGACCAACTTGGATACAGAGCTCTTTATATTTTTCGTAAACTTCTCCCGTTTCTATTTTCTTACCGTTTGCTATTAAGAGGATTGCGTGTAAAACTAGCTGTGATTGTTTTGGTTGTGAGGAAATTATTTCTAACACACGATTTTTTTCTATACTTTCTTCAGCTTTATCAATATGTTCGGGTTTAACTTTATCGGAATTTTCTCGTTCGGCAACTTCGCCTGCAACCCGTAACAGTGCAACTGCGCGGCGCGCATCTCCATGCTCTCTTGCAGCATATGCAGCACATTTTTCTAAAACACCGTCAGCGAAAGCGTTGGGTCTAAACGCTAATGCTGCGCGTTTTTCTAAAATATCTTTTAATTCAACTGCATTGTAAGGTGGAAAAATTACTTCTTCCTCGCCAAGTGAACTTTTAACCCTTGGATCAATATTTTCTATAAAACGGACATCATTTGAAATTCCTATTAATGAAACTTGTGCATTCTTTAATTCTGAATTTATTCTAGTTAAATTATATAAGATTTCATCGCCCGCCTTCATCACCAATCTATCAATTTCATCTAATGTTAAAATTACTACTTGAGGTTTGGCATCAACAGCGGCTAAAAATCTATTATAGACCTCATCTGTAGGCAGCCCTGTTGTTGGGACATCGACACCTACTGCCCTTGCAAGTTCTGTTACAATTCGATATTCAGTATCTGCAATTTTTTTAAGCTTGCAATTAATATAAATAGTTTTAAGAGGATTACCTTTCGCAGCTGCCGCAGATTCTAATGTTTTAAGTATATATTGTATGCAAACAGTTTTTCCAACACCTGGTTTTCCATAAACAAAAATATTTGATGGTTTTTCGCCTCTTAAAGCTGGGCCTAAAATAGATGCTATTAACTCTATTTGCTGTTGCCTGTGAGGAATCGCATCAGGAATATAATTTTCTTGTAAGACTTTTTTGTTTATTATTAGCGGTTCTTTTTGTAAGAATTTTTCAAAAAAATCCATTAATCCTGATTGGGCCGGCATTGCACCTCCAGTTCTGCAAAAGCTCCAAAAGTTAAAGAGGTATATAAGCTTTTATTTTCTTAAGAAAATTCAAAGGAAATAGAGGTTATTAAAACTAACACCCGTTTACTTCTTTTGAAATTTAAGTTTTTTTTGATTTATTAAAATTAGCAAAGTATAAACCCTTATTAATCAACAATATTGAAATCTAAAAGTTTCCATAGGAAATATAGGGGTAAGTATGTTTTAAAAACACGTTTTAAAATTAAAGTTCTAATTAGAGTTCTATAAGAAATTAAGGTGTGAGTGAATAATTACAAATTTAATGCTTGCTTAACTTTAATATCCCCTTTCGGCTTCGCTTTATCGGTTAAGCTATACATAATTCTTTCAGCGGATGGACCCCAACTAAAATCACCCTCAACTTTTTGAATTTCTTTAATTTCAAAAAGCCCTAATTCTTTTCCTTTAGTAAGGTTATAATAAACAGATCTTATATTAACAGGTCCGAAAACTTGTTTATATTTTCTATATAAATCATATGCATGCGCTTTTTTTAAATAAAATAATAGTTCGATTAAGTTATCCCTTATTACCGAACCCACAGCTCTACCACGTTTTTTCATCTTTACCAATATAGTAAGTTAGTCTTTTAAATTTTTGTTTTCTCTAGTAGAGTATTACTTATATAGCTTATTTTATAAAGCTATTTTTATGGCCTTGGTTTGTTCACCACACATTGCTGCTTACCTAGAAAACCTAGACAAATCTACAAAAGAACTTTATAAAATAGCACAAAAAGCACGTGAACAAAACTTAGACCCTGAGCCCTTTGTAGACATACCTTTAGCCGTATCTGTTGCACAAAAAGTTGAAGCACTTGTATCATCAGTAGCGCCACAGCTTAAAAATTCAGGCCTTTCCACAGAAATTGAAGCTCTGGAGAAAAAGTATTCCCCAGGTGATTGGCGCGTCGCCCTTGAAATAGCAAAAGAAGTTGCACAACAAAAATTTTGTACTTTTAAAGACTTAAGAGAGGCTCTTGAAACTGGTATACGAGTAGGCTTTGCTTATGTAACAATGGGCTCAGTTTCTGCCCCTTTAGAAGGTTTTGTCGAGCTTAGACTAAAAAAACGTCTTGTTGACGGTAAAGACTATATGGCACTCTATTTTGCAGGCCCTATAAGAGGAGCGGGCGGGACTGCAGAAGCTGTGTGTATTTTAATTGCAGATTACTTAAGAAAAGTGTTCAACATCGCTGAATATGATATAACTGATGAAGAAGTTAAACGATATCAAGTTGAGTTAGATGATTATATGTCTAAAGTTGCGCACAGGCAATACAAACCAACAGCTGAAGAGATTGAATTTATAGTAAGAAACATTAAAGTAGAACTCAACGGCGACCCTACAGAACCCTACGAAGTCTCGCAATGCCGTAGGTTGCCGCGAGTAGAAACAGATACTATACGAGGAGGTATGTGCCTCGTGCTAACTGAAGGGCCGCCGCTAAAAGCTGAAAAGTTGTGGAAGCAACTGCAAAAATGGGGTAAAGATTTTGGTCTTGAAGACTGGGCTTGGCTTAAAACATTTATTGAGTTAAAAACAAAATTACATTCAGGAGGCGCTAAGGAAGAAAAATTAGCACCAGTCGACTCTTACCTATCAGATATTGTTGCTGGACGGCCAGTTTTAAGCTACCCCTTACGTTCTGGAGGTTTTAGGCTACGATATGGGCGAACAAGGCTAACAGGTCTTGCAGCGACAGCCATACACCCTGCTACAATGGCAGTCCTTAATGATTACATAGCTATTGGGACACAAGTCAAGACTGAAAGACCAGGAAAGGCAACAGTTTTTACACCTTGCGATTCGATAGAAGGGCCAATTGTAAAGTTACAAGATGGTTCAGTGCTAAAACTTACTTCTTACGCTGAAGCCAAATCACTAAGACAACAAATAATAGAAATTTTGTATTTAGGAGATATTTTGATAAGTTATGGTGATTTTTCAGAGATGGGTCAACGGCTCGCACCAGCCGGTTATTGCGAAGAATGGTGGTCACTCGAAGTAGAGAAAGCAACAGGGAACAGAGCACCTGAGCTTGTAACAGCAAAAGCTGCAATAGATTTTGCTTTACAAACAAAGACACCTTTACATCCAAAATGGACTTATTTTTGGCGAGAAATTTCTACAGAACAATTCAATCTTTTAAAAGAGTGGATGCAAAAACTTTCTAACTGCCGCCTGCCTCTTGAAAACAATGCAAAACGAGTATTAGAGTTAATTGGTTGCCCGCACCATGTTGTAGGCAATGATGTTGTGCTTGATGCTGACATAGCAAAAATTATGGAATTTTTGCTAAAAGGACAAGTTGGTAATGTTGAAGGTAAAAATGGATTGGAATGTATCAATAAAATTTCTCCAATCATAATAAGAGATAAGTCAGGAACATTCATTGGAACACGGATGGGTCGACCTGAAAAGGCAAAACTTCGCGTACTTCGTGGTGCACCGGCAACACTATTCCCTATTGGGAAGGAAGGAGGGCGCTTCAGAAGTTTAAACGAAGCTTTGGAACAAAAAGAAATTTTTATAGAAGTGCCGATTTTTGTCTGTAGTAATTGTAATAGAACTACAATTTATCCAAGCTGCGAGAATTGTGGCCAAAAAACTGAAGCCTGGCGGGTTTGTCCACTTTGTAAGAAAAAGACCAAAAAAGCAAAATGTCACACCAATACTATTGGATACGAAAAAAGAAGTATAAATATTTCTTATTATGTTGAAAAGGCACTACAAAGATTGCAGATGATTGAGTTACCACAACTTGTCAAAGGTGTTAAAGGTACTTGGAATAAAGATCGTATTGTTGAGTATTTAGCTAAAGGTATTTTGCGTGCAAAGCACAAA
>JAWCLD010000017.1:0-8904 GCA_038851215.1 Candidatus Nanoarchaeia archaeon
GCAATGAGTAGGTTAAGAGGTAAGGCAGATCCTCAGAAGATTGTAAAATTGCTAACACAAAATGGAAAAATTCGTTATTGAGCTAGACAGAAAGAAATGTATTGGCTGCGGTAGCTGCGCCGCCGTAGCTCCAAAATTCTTTAGCCTCGCCGATGACGGTAAATCAGAGCTAAAAGGTGCGAAGATTACAAAATTAAACAAAAGTGAAAAACAAACAACAGAGGTTGGCATAAAGAATTTAGCCACAGTCAAAACTGCAGCAAAGGCCTGCCCCGTAAATGCAATAAATATTTTCGAAAAGAGTACGGAAAAATAATTTAAGTAAATGTTTGCCAAATGCTTGTATAGAATTTAAAGCCATCCAGTCCTGGAATTGGTAGCATATTAAACACAAATAACCACAAATTGATTTGCTTGCCAATTTGCCAAACTACTGAATACTCTGGTGCAACATCTTTTGCTGCTAAAAACCAAAAAAGCCCAAATAAAATTAGGTTTGTGAGCGGTCCTGCCAGCGCAACCAAACCAAATTGCAGCGCCGTTCCTGTACCGGTAACTAAAACATAACCAGGGATAAAGAAAATAAATCCTGGCGCGAGAAATTTAAGCGCAATACCCACACTAAGACCCCACCAACTTGCTGCGTAGCTTGCAGATAAGCCATAACCTAATGCAAGAAACTTGTGCGCCATTTCATGCATAATAATTGCAGGAGCTGCAATGGCAATTCCGCATCTCAAACTATCCCAAAAAGTTTCCTTTTTTCCTATACCGTACTCTATTGGATGAGGCTTGTGCCATCTTCCTGAGAATATAAATCCAACTGCAACTATTGTAACAATAATTTGTACTAATTCCCAAGCTGTTAGCATCGACATTATGTGATAATGCTATTATTAGATTTTAAAGTCTTTGTCAATATTAGCTTACTTTATTTCTTTGCCCAGTCTGTTACAATAACAGGAGCTGTGCCATGCAGCCAATTATATGCTGCTAAGGCTGCTTTTGCGCCCTCCCCCGCTGAAACAATAGCTTGCTTTACAGGTATGTTTGTTATATCGCCTGCAGCAAATACGCCTGGATGCGATGTTGCACAATTATTGTCAACGACGATTTGGCCGTATTCATCAAGCTTTACAAGATGCGCAACAATGTCTGTCTTGACCTCATAACCTATTTCAACAAAAACTCCATTTACAGCAATATCTTTTATTTGTTTGGAATTTACATTTTCTACAACTATAGAGCTAACAAACTCGTTTCCCTTAATCTCCTTGATAATGGAATTTAGCATAAATTGTATGTTTTTTGTCTTTTTTGCTTTTTCGATTAAAATCTCATCAGCTCTAAATTCAGCTCTTCTATGTATGAGATAGACTTGCTTTGCAATTTTACTAGTATATAAGGCGGTGTCAAAAGCGGAATTCCCTCCACCAACAACAGCTACTATTTTATTTCGAAATAGTGGCGCATCACAAGTTGCACAGTAACTTACTCCTTTTCCGACAAACGCCTTTTCGCCTGGCACGTCGAGGCTTCTCGGAGTCTTACCATACGCAAGAATTACAGTCTTGCCAAAATACTCCCCACTCGAAGTCTTGACGCTAAAGTTTTTACCTTTTTTATCAATAGAGTTTACTTCCTCAAAAATTATTTCCGCACTAAACTTTTGTGCTTGTGCAAAAAATTTTTGCATTAGCTCATATCCTGAAATAGCCTCAAAGCCAGGATAATTTTCTACCGATATCGCTTTTGCAATTTGCCCACCAAGGTCTTTGCTAATAACGAGAGTTTTCATAGCTCTCCTTCTAGCATAAATTGCAGCGGTAAGACCAGCAGGCCCTGCGCCTATAATAATTACATCGTAAAGTTTCATTTCAAACCTAGCGCCTTTTTTAGCTTAGTTTCATTATAACCTACAATTATCTGAGAATCAATTTCTATTACCGGAACTGCCATTTGGCCACTTTTTTCCACCATTTTTTGTAGTTCGTCTTCATCTTCAGAAACATCAACTTCTTTGTACGGAACTTTATGCCGCTCCAAAAATTCCTTTACCATCTTGCAATACGTGCAATACGGTGTGGAATAAATCTTAACTTTCTTAGCCACAGGCAACCTCCAAACTTTTGTGCAACAAGAAGTATAAAAAGTTTTGTTTGTCTAAGTGTTATGACTTTCTAAAATCTAAAATTGAGAGCGCAGGATATTGCATCACGTAATTCAAAAAAGGGAGCTGTCTTGTAATTGCGCTAACGACTATTAAAAGAGAATATTCATTAGACGAGTAAATCGAGATTTTAAGAAAATCATACACTTCTATAGTAAAAACTTTCTCGCTTAGCAAGATTTCAAGACACAATCAAAAAGCAAATCGACAGGCGGTGCTGATACTTTTGCATTAAATACTTCTGTGAAATGTCTAATATAAAAATAAGAAAAGTAAAAATTTGTAGAGTTTGGCAAACGAAAGTTTAAATTCTTTTATTTCCATAAAGTAATATGCTAATAAAGTTCGATATACCTGATAGCCAAAAATCACATCTAAATATATTTGTTCTCAAAGAGCTTTTCCAGAAATATGGTTATAGAGGTGGCAAGAGGATAAAGCCACATTGGGTTGAACAGCTGATGCACGAAATTGATCCGTATAAATATTTTCTAGAATGGGACGTCCCAGAAGTTTCACTACAGTTTGCAATTGACTTAAAAAAACTGTTAAATGCTTGTAAGAATCTGCCAGAACTCGCATTTGTATTACCAAATGGCACAAAATTTATAATCAAGCGCGATGAACGTGCAGTACAAATATATGAGCGCATGAAGGAGGAGCTATGAACAAATTATTATGGCTTGGCATAATTGTGCTGATGATAGGTATAACCGCAGCAATTTTTACTTTCAAAAGTTTGAGCCCATTGAATCCTGCGGATACCGCGACTGGTGCAGCAATAAATACGCCAACTGGAGAATTGTCTACGACTGCAAAACTTTCGGAAATTGAAGTGGGAATGACAAAAATACAAGTTCAAAAACTTGCCGGTGAGCCAATAGAAAAGCAAACCATTACGGTAAAAGGCGACGTAATAGAATATTGGTATTACGAATGTGGTTCTGATGTATATCAAATTGTGTTTAGCGGCGGTAAAGTTTCAGCAGTAAGAAAATATTAATTCTTTTTAAATTTTGAAAATTGAAAAGTCAAAAGTTAGAACCATAAAAGAACAGTTAAGGAAAAACTAGGGCTAAATTAATTAGCCCTTTTGGATTTTCCCGTGCTTTTTGAAGTGATTCCACATCGCCTTGGTTTGTCCAGATGGGGGCAGCTTCTTCCCAAAAACTTCTTTCATTGGGCAGTCGCATGCACACCACATCAGCATCCCACCAAAAGGCTTCTTTTTTTTCGCCATTACAATTACCTCCATCGTAACTTTGCGTTTAGAAGTATTTAAATTTTGTCCAATTCAACAAAAATTCAATTCAACAAAAATTCATAAAATAATTATACTTCACAAATTAATAATATGAATCAATTAATAATATGAATCTTCAGTTGTGTCTTAGGTATTTTGTTTCATTCTTGAATTTAGCCTTCCAATCATTCAAAATCTGCTCGCGAAGAATTTGTGGGCTTAAATTCATGCTTGGCAATAAATCGATGTTAACCCAATCGAGTTTTATGTGCTGCATTCTTGGCGTAGCAATCTGTTCCGCCACGATTTTCGCAAGAAAAAAGATATCAAGCCTGTGCTTGTTTTCATCCTTAATGTTGTCATAAATATATAGAATTTTTTGCAATTCAATGTCAACTCCTGTTTGTGACTTTACTTCACGTTTCGCTGCAGTTTCTAATGTTTCACCAAGACGCACAACGCCACCTGGTAGGAAAAAGGTTGGCGGGCTTTGCCTCGAATCTCTCAAAAGCAAAATATTTCTTCCTTGCATTAAGACCACGCCAACTCGAGCTCTGAAACTATCAAATACCATGTTGCAACTCTACGGAAACACGTTTATAAAAATTTATAGACTAAACTAAATCATATACCAGCTAATTAAATGCAAATCAAAAAAATTTTACGCTAATACAGCAAGGTTTTTAAGTTACTCTGGCAAGATGTAAATGTGGCCAAGACAGACTCTCTTTTGATAGCAATCTGTGGGCTAGCCTTGACTATAGTAGCAGTAGCGTTGCTATTTGCTAAACCTCCTCTAACGGGCGCAGTTGTTGCGGTTGAGTTTATCGAGCCACTCAGCATTACTGCGACAGAAAATGCAAATATCGATTTAAATCTCGATACAAATATTAATTCATTCAAACTAACTGGGAATTTTACAGGCCAATCGTTTAGTATCTATCTTTTATTTGGGGAACAAAAGCAAAAGTTGCTTGTTGTTGAAGGAGAAGGCAATATTTCTTTTTTAGAAAGTTGTAAGGAAACTTGTGAGTTCAGTGGCGAGCCTTCATATGCATTAGAAATTCAAATACAAAATGGTACGCTGTGGCTTGATGGCTACAAGTATGGCAAACCTGAACTCGTTTCTATTGAGGTTGCAGAGAAGGTAGAGCCTGAAGTTTTGGTAGAACAAAATCCTAGTGTAATAGTTTTAATTAACGAAGACGCTGATGTTGAAAAGCTGATAGACGCCGGCCTTAAAATCAAATATGATTATGAAGAATTCAACGCTATTGCTGGCACAATTGCTAAAAATAATTTAGCCAAACTTGCTGCAAATCCTGACATCGAAGCTATAAAGGCAGATGCGCAATATCAAATAACGCTTAACGATTCCGTTCCGCTCATAAAAGCACCACAAGTTTGGCAAATACAAGTTTCAGGTGTCAATGTAACCGGAGACACAGAAACGATATGTATTATTGATACTGGTGTTAATTATTCGCACCCCGCGCTTGCCACCAATTATCTTGGCGGTGTTGACTTCGTCAACAACGATTCAGATCCTATGGATGACCATAACCATGGTACGCATGTTGCCGGTATCATTTTATCCAACGATGCTTTCTATAGAGGAGTAGCTCCTGGAGCAAAGTTTGTAGCAGTTAAAGCGTTTGATTCAGGAGGTTCAGGTTCTCTTTCTAACATTTTAGCTGCAATGGATTGGTGTGTTGCAAACAAAGACACATATAATATCAGCGTAATGAGTATGTCTTTTGGCGATGGTGGCCAGCACAACAGTGATGATTGCCCCACTATTTTTGACTCGCCAATCAATGCTGCAATAGCAGCAGGTATAACACCAGTTGCGGCATCTGGCAATAATGGTTATGCAAATGGTGTAAGCTCTCCTGCATGCAGCCCTGGCGTAGTTGCAGTTGGCGCTGTTAACGATGCAGATTCCGTTGCAAGCTGGTCCAATTCAGGCGCATTATTAGATTTGCTCGCACCTGGAGTTTCAATAATATCTACTGGAAAAAGTGGCAACTTTATTTCTATGTCTGGGACATCTATGGCAACTCCGCATGTTTCTGGCGTTTTTGCTCTGCTACAACACTATAACAAACTTAAAACTGGCGCGGCATTGACGCCAGCAGACGCGGAGGCAAAGTTGAAATCTACTGGTGTCATTATTATCGACCCAAAAAATAATCTTGCCACACCAAGAGTGGATGCATTTGCAGCAATTACTTCATCATATATCATCATAGAGTCACCCTTGAACAGGACTTATGGTACAGGTAAATTAGACTTCAACATCACAGTTGACCCCTCAGTCTATAACGCAATATTCTCCATTGATGCCGGCGCCAACAATACTATGACTAACGATAGTGCAACGCATTGGTATAACAATTCAATTAACGAATTAGCAAGCGGTCAGCATAATGCAACATTTTATACATTTGGTGATAATATTAATAATTCAAAAACAGTATTTTTTTCAATAACAACTGACACCACGCCACCACAAATACTTTTGAACTCACCAGCAAACAATTCCGCTGTAGCAATTGGCAGACCAATCAACTTTACAGTAATAGATGATGTACAGCTGCAAACAGTGTGGTATGAAAGAAATGGCACAAATACAACAATAGACTCTAATAATTCAATTTATTTGATAAATACAACTACATGGACTAAAGGGCTGCAGAAAATTACAGTGTACGCAAATGATAGCGCTTGAAATTCGAATTCGTCATTCTTTGTGTTCGATGCAGATTTTGCACCAATCGCAAGCAATGTTACAATAACACCAACCAATCCAACCACAAATGACAATCTTGTCTGTAATTGGGTATTTTCAGACCCTGATAATGATGCAGAAAGTAATACCGTTATAAAATGGTTTGTAAACAATGCTGAAAACTCTACGTTCACTAATCAAACAATTATAAACAAAAGTTATACTGTTAAAGGCCAGGAATGGAAATGCCAAGTCACTCCAAGTGACGGCCTAGTATTTGGAACCGCCGTAAATTCCTCAGCTGTCGTAATAAACAATTCTCCGCCTCTGATTTCAACTATTTATCCTAATGGTGGCGAAAAAATATCTGGCATAATAACAATTAACGCTTCAGTCAGCGATGCTGACGGCCAATCAGATATACAAATAGTAAAATTTTACTATTCAAACAACTCTGGCTCGACATTCACATTAATAGGAAACGATACAATACCTTCTGGAGGCCTCTACGAGCTTACCTGGAATACTTCAAAAGTTCTAGACGGTAAAAGTTATAGAATAAAGATAGAGGCTTTTGACAACAGTTCCGCAACTGTAGCAAAGATTTCTGCAAGCAATTTTGCAGTCAACAACGTGAATGAAGCTCCAGTTGTAACAGTAATTGCGCCAAATGGCGGTGAAGTTTGGAATGGTAGCAAATCAATAAAATGGAATGCAACGGACCCTGACGACGACACCCTCACAATTGATATTTATTATAAAAACAGCAGCGATGCTAATTGGGCAATTATAAAAGCCGAAGAGTTTAATACGGGCAGCTATACTTGGAACACGACATCTGTTCCAGACGGCAGTACTTATCTAATAAATGTGACAGCGCAAGATCCTGGAGGATATGTGGTATCTGACGTATCCGATAATACTTTTACAATTAAGAACGCTGTGAGCGGAAATAACAGTAGCCCTGGTGCGGGTGCAGCAATACCATTAATACCAACAACGCCTACAAATGTTACATCTGCGCCATTGGCCGAAGCAATACAAGAGCCTCTGGTAAACGAGGCCGAACAGTTCTTTGTCAGTATAACGCCTTTTGCGCCTGCAAAATTTGCGCCAGGGCTTACAGGCTTAGCTGTAAGTGAGATAACATTGAAAAGCAAAGTTAATGCCGAAAGTATTACAGCAAAAATCAGAAAGTTAGAATCTGCGCCTATTTCTATTGAGGACGGAGAAGTTTATCAATATTTTGAGTTGATTACAGAAGGCTTATCTGCTAGAGATTTAGATAAAATTATAATTAAGTTCAAAGTTCCAAAAAGTTGGGCAGATGCCCATTCCACTGTCTATCTTGCTACTTTAGTAGGGACTGGTTGGCAAAAGCTACCAACAACAAAAACTGAAGAAGATAGCACAACAATAGAATATCTAGCGACTACTTCACACCTTTCCACTTTTGCAATTGTTGGCTCAACCAAAACGACAGTGTTCGCAAAAATTGAAGTGTTGTATGCAATAATTGGAACGCTTGCTGGAATAATAATTTGTGTGTTATTTGTGCTAACATCTAAACGAAGAAGGTCCAAGGGGTCAAAGCCTAAAATGCAGTTGCAACAATCACATTGGCCTCTTGTTAGACCAAAAGAACCTAAAAAACCTCAATCTCCCTACCCAAAAGAAGTACCCGATTTTGGCTTTTGCTAGATGTTCAGTCAAACCAGCCTACTGCAACCATTATCAAACCAACTAAAATCAAAATAACACCAACCAAACCTTTCAGCACTTCAAGAAACTCTGGCAGGAAAAGCCATATTAAAAACAAGCCGCCAAGTATTATTAAGATACCAAAAAGGATCTTTGCAGCTCTTTTTGCTTTTTCTGCCAAACTTGGCTTTTCGGGCTCAAAAATCGGTTCAGCCTTCTCTTCGTTGATTTCGACAGTAGCCTTTGTTTCCTTTTTTCGAGGCATGCCCTAAAATTAAAAGATAATTTATTAAATCTTATGCAAATTAAGCTAAGTAAAAAGTCTTTTAAAGCAAGAAAATAAGCCAGACTAAATACTGCTATGGGGTATATCAAATATCTTTCCAAGCTGTGGAAGAGGCCAAAGGCTAATTTTGGTACAGAAAAATGGAGAGCCTGGCTAATGCAGCTAAGAAAAGAGCCAGCTATTTTAAGAGTCGAAAAACCTACAAGGCTTGATAGAGCGCACGCACTTGGCTATAAAGCAAAATCTGGTTTTATAATTGTTAGGAGCAGAGTAACAAAAGGAGGCAGGAAAAGGCCAAAGCCAGGACATGGAAGAAGGCCAAAAAGATATGGCAGATTTATAGAAGTAGCAAAATCTGACCAATTAATAGCTGAAGGCCGTGCAGCAAAATTTTACCCTAATTGTGAAGTTTTAGGTTCGTATTGGGTTGGCGAGGATGGTAAATATAAATGGTTCGAAGTATTGTTGGCGGACAGGGCGCAGGTTTCAAAATATAAGAATTATGAGTGGCTTGCAGACCCTGCCAACAAAGGTAGAGTTTTTAGAGGAAAAACATCTGCTGGAAAGAAGTCGAGAGGTTTACGATAATTTTGAAGCTGTAATCAATACAAAGGTATGGCGTTAATTGAAGGGGGAAAGGGCAATTGTGCATGGCCTATAGGAGTTGAAGCATTATTTGTATATGAATTCTTATAGGTGTTGTAAATTGCCTTTAGGCCATCTTCGATGGTAATTTTATACTTTTCATCAACGTATCCTTTTTCTACTAATTT
>JAWCLD010000018.1:0-8214 GCA_038851215.1 Candidatus Nanoarchaeia archaeon
AGGACCGGGCTGCAAAACTTTGTGATTCATTTGTTCTCGAAAGTGATTTTGACAAGATTGATAAAAGAGCGATTAGAAAGCTAGCAAGAGACAATGATTTTTTCATAGCACAAGCAAACATAATGCCTGTTGTTGCAAAGGTTTTTGGTAGGTTTTTGTCGCCAATAGGAAAAATGCCAAGCCTAAAAGCAGGCCATATTATTTCACCAAAGACAGATCTCGAATCTTTAGTCGAGAATTTAAGACGAACAGTTCATCTTACGATAAAGAAGGCGCCTGTTTTCCAAGTATTGATTGGCAATGAGACTATGTCTGACGAAGATATTATGCGAAATGCATTAACTGTTCTTGAAAGGGCTAAAGCCAAATTGCCAAAGGGCGAGCATAATATTAAGACTGTTTTGATAAAGACTACAATGGGCAAGCCGGTGAGGATATGGTAGAAAGGCAATCGATAGAACTGAAAAAAAGAAAAGTTGCGGAGCTGGTCGAACTTATAGAAAAATCTAAAACCATCGCTCTCGTAAATCTTGAAAACTTACCTGCAAAACAACTTAAAGCTATAAGAGCAAAGCTGGCAGGCAAGGCGCGCTTTATCTTTGCTAAGAAGACATTGCTGAAAAGGGCTTTCGAAGCTGCTAAAAGGCAAGAAGCAAAAGCACTTTTGCCACACTTAGAAGAAATTAATCCTTCACTGATCTTTTCAGAACTAGATGCTTTTTCGCTTTTTAAAGAGTTAAAAGCCGGCAGGCAAATGGTTGCTGCAAAGCCGGGCCAAACAGCACCGTTCGATATTATCGTGCCTGCGGGACCTACGCCATTTACACCAGGTCCTGCAATTTCTGAGTTGGCACAATTGGGATTAAAAACAAAAGTTGAAGGTGGAAAGATATACATCAGAGAAGACACTTGTGTTGTAAAAGCTGGAGATGAAATATCGACATTAGCAGCAGGATTACTTTCTAAGCTTGGGATAACGCCAATGCAAGTAGGTGTAAAAGTAACGCATGTGCTTGAGGGTAATGAGTTATACGAAGCAGATATTTTAGATGTAAGTGTAGAGAAGTATGCGCAAGACTTAAAAATTGCTATCCTAAACGCATTTACACTTGCCATAGAGCTTGGTATAGCTACGAAGGAAACGATTGAACAATTAGTACAAAAAGCGTACAGGCTAACCAAGGCTGTGGCGGATAAGATACAAAATAAAGCTCAATGAGGAAACAATGGAACAAATATACGCTGCAATGTTGCTGCACAAGGCTGGCAAGCCAATAAACGAAGAGTCTATAGAAGCGGTCTTAAAAGCTGCAGGCATTTCGGTAGACAAAGCGCAAATCAGAGCTACAGTTACTGCGCTAAAAGATATCGATATCGATAAGACAATTAAAGAAGCTATGTCAATGCCCGTAGCTCCGGCTGCGGCCGCACCACCTGCTGCGAAGGAAGAGAAAAAGAAAGTGGAAGAAGAAAAGAAAGTTGAAGAAGAAGCTGCGGCAGGTCTGGGAGCGCTCTTTGGCTAAATGATAGTGCCAAGCCAATTACAAAATCAAATTTATGTCCAACTTGACAATAGATGTGGAGTCATTAAGAAAGAAAATCAGCGACCTTGGCTATGGACTAGAAAAGTTGGGTGCGGAAAAGGAGGCGCTGTACAAGGAAAAAAAATCTCTTGACGAAAAACTTTCTTCTGCTATTAATTCTGCAAAAGAGCTTAAGACAAAAAAAGCCTCTATTGATTTGTTAATAAAAGAAAAGAAGCAGCTTAGAACTGTTTTGAATAAAGATATTAAGAATTTTTCAAAAAAAATTTCTGAACTTAAAAAAACAATGAGGCGAACTAAAACTTCGATAAGTCCTATTGAAATGGTGCGGCAAATTGAAGCTATGCAATACGCTATTGAAACAGAGGGCTTATCATTTGAAAAAGAAAAAGCGTACATGGAAAAAATCAACCAATATAAACTTAAGTTAGCAGAACTCGAAAAGGAGGGGAAAAAACCTGGTAGTCTTTTAGACTTGCGAGCTAAGCTTGCAAATAGTAAAGCTCAGGCAGATGCGTTACATCTTGAGATCCAAAAGCTTGCAGATGAATCAACGCAATTATTTAACATACTGACAGCAAAGGCTGAAGAAATTGCTGAGTTAAAACAAATGCGACAAAAACTGCTTTCGAAGCTAAAGGAGATAAAAGCCAATATTGAAAATTTCAATGTGCAGCTTGCCGAAGCTCTTAATGCATGGCTTCAAGTATCAAAAACTGCGCCGCCTATAGTCACAGCGTCTGAAAATATCTCTGCGGAGGACATATTCAACAAATTTAAAAATGCTAAGCGGCTAACAAAGGAGGATATATTAAAACTACAAAGGTTTGCCGCAAAGCGATATGGCCACCCTAACCAAGGAATTCCTAACAAAACAATTTAGCAAGAAATGGAAAGATTACTACCAGCTTAATGTTTTTCTAGAACGCGGTTTTAAAAGAAAAAAATGTAGAAAATGTGGTAAGGCTTTTTGGAGCTGCGATACAAAGAGAAGATTGTGTGGCGACAGTACTTGCGAACCTTATTCTTTTATTGGCAAAAAAATAGGCTGGAAGCATGATTATGTCGATACGTGGCGCGAATTTGCTAAATTTTTCCAAAGCAAGGGCTATACAATAATACGGCGATATCCGACAATTGCAAGGTGGCGTGATGATACTTGGTTTGTCCAAGCTTCAATTTACGATTTTCAACCTCACGTAGTTTCTGGAGAAAGTCAGCCACCAGCAAATCCCTTAATCGTAGCACAACCTTGCCTACGTTTTAATGATATAGAAAATATTGGTATCACGAGCAGACATAATAGTGCTTTTGTTATGCTCGGACAGCATAGATTTGTGTCTAGTGCGAAACCCGATTGGAAAGAAGAAGACGTTGCAAATTTGATTGATTGTCTAATGCATTTTAAAATTCCTGAAAAGTCGATTACATTTGCAGAAACGGCTTGGCTTGGCGGTGGCAATGCAGGGCCTTGCTTTGAAGTTTTCGTAAATGGAATGGAAATTCTAACAGCCGTGTTTATGCAGTTTGCAGTCGCTGAAGATGGAAGTTTGAGAGATTTGCCGTTAAAAGTCATAGATTTTGGCTGGGGCTTAGAGCGGCTTGCTTGGCTGTTAAATGGTACGCCCACTTCATATGAAATTACTTTTGACCCTGTTGACAAGAAATTTGCAAAAGCAATAGGCTTCAAGCCCGACCATGCATTCTTGAAAAAATTCTCAGAAGTAAATTCGAATATGGATTTTAATGAAACAAATCAAGAAGAAGCTATAAGGAAAGCAGCCAGAGCTATGGGAATGAAACCAGCTAAGCTTAAGGAGAGGTTAGAGCAAGTAAGGGCTTTTTATTCGATTTTAGATCACAGTAGAGCATTACTGTTTGCAATTGCAGATGGCGGCTTGCCTTCAAATACAGGCGGTGGTTATAATCTTCGCTTTATTTTGAGGCGAGCGTTAAGGCTTGGAGAAAAATTTGGTTGGCCTGTAGATCTTATATGGTTGGCGCGAGAGCATGCACAGGCACTATATGGCAAGCCCGCTCCTCGCGTCGTGACAAGCTTGCGTGGGGAGGAGCTCATCGAAGCTCAACTTATGCCGATGTACCCTGAACTAAGGCAGGCATTACCTGATGTTGAAAGAATCCTTGATTTTGAAGTTAAGAAATATCATGAAAGCAAGCAAAAAATCTCGCAATTTCTCGACACATTTTTGAAGAAAAAGAAAGTTGTTGATGAAAAAGATCTTGTACAATTGTATGAAAGTCAAGGTGCATTGCCTGAAGATGTCATTGCTGCCGCAGAGAAACGTAACGTCAAAGTTAAGATGCCAAAGGATTTCTATTCAAAGCTAGCAGTGAAGCACACTAAGCCAAAGCCAAAGCTGCCACCTAAAGGTTTTTTTCAACTAAAGTTGCCTGCAACAATACAGCTTTATTATACTAATGAAAAGATGTTTGAGTTTGATGCAAAAGTTATTAAGATTCTTGAAAATCGTTTTGTGGTACTTGATAAAAGCGCATTTTTCCCAACATCTGGTGGGCAGCTTAGCGATATTGGAAATATAAATCGTAAGTCACAAGTTGTTAATGTAGAAAAGATTGGTAATGTTATTTTGCACGAGGTTGAAAATATTAGTTTTAGAGAAGGTGAGCTCGTTCATTGCGAGCTCGATTTTGCGAGAAGATTGCAACTGATGCGGCATCACACAGCAGTTCACATTGTAAACGGCATTTGCCGCTCACAACTGGGTAGCCATGTTTGGCAGGCTGGCTCGGAGAAAACGCCAGAAAAAGCTCGCCTTGATATTTCACATTTTCAAAATTTGACGAGAGATGAATTAGTAAGAATTGAAGCGCTTGCGAATGAAGTTGTACTTGCAGGTCTCCCAATAAACAAAAAAATTTTGCCAAGAACACAGGCAGAGCAAAGCTATGGGATGAGAATTTACCAGGGTGGTGTGTCACCAGGTGCTACAGTCAGAATAATTGAAATCCCTGGCATCGATGTAGAAGCTTGTGGTGGCACTCATTGTGCAAATACAATGGAAGTAGGACCAATAAAGTTGCTTGGTAGCAAAAAGCTGCAAGATGGCGTCATACGAATAGAGTTAGTTGCAGGTAAAAGAGCTATTGAAGAATTTCAAAAATCTGAGGCGCAGCTGCAGCAAGCTGCAGCAATTTTTTCAGTACCAGCAGAGCAACTGCCAAAAACTTGTGAGCGCTTCTTTAGAGAATGGAAGGAGCAGCGAAAAGAAATAATAAATTTGAAACAAAAATTTAAAGAGTAAAGCGTTATTTCTTCTTTTCTTCACTTTTATCAGGTGTTGCTGGAGCTTTAGACGCTGCTTGAGTTGCTACTTCTGCTGCAGCTTTTTCTACAGCTTCTACTTTTGCAAGCTCTTCTTTCAATAAGTTTCTTTGTTCTTGTAATTCGGCGATTTCTTCAGGTGTAAGCTCTGTCCGTTCTGCGCTAAAAATTTCATCATAAGTACCCGCATCAATTTCCTTAATAACATCTTTAGGATCCTTACCTTCTACCTTAATACCAATAGACTTACAAGTACCTAATAATTCCTTAACTTTATCCTTCAAAGTTTTGCCTGCTATAGCGTCAGACTTGATTTTGGCAATCTTTATGAGTTGTGGAATTTTTAAAGCAGAAATAAGCTTAATGCCTGGCGCGCCGGAGCCTTTCTCGGCTTCGGCTTCTTTTAACAATAGCGCGGATGAAGGTGGCAACCCAACTTGGATTTCGAAAGTTTTTGCATCGAGGTCGACAATAATTTTAACAGGAACATCCATTCCTTTCATCGCTTCTGTTTTAGAGTTAATTTGCTTCACAACTTCGCCGACATTAATACCCTTCCCGCCGAGTGCAGGGCCGAGAGGAGGACCTGCCGTTGCGGCTCCACCCTTAACCATCAAACTTATTGTTTCTTTTACCATAGTAAGTTTAGTAGGTCTTATACTTCGCTTTCACCTTCACCAAATGTTTTGGGCGTTTCGGCTTCTATAGCCTCGGCCTTTGTTAATACTTTAATGGAATCGAGGTTTAAAGTGATGGGGATAGGAACGGCTGCTTCTAGCAATTCTAAAACAACCTGTGATTTCTGAATGTCGATTCTTGTCACCTTTGCTTTCTCGCCTTTAAACGGGCCCGCAATTATTTGTACAATATCGCCCTTGTGAATATCAACCTGTTCAGGCTTGAACTCAATAAGGTGCTCAATTTCTTCCATTTTTGTTGGCGTCCTCAAAACGCCGCCAACATATGGTACCCCAGCAGAAACTTGCTTTATTATATCTGGATTGTCTGCTTCTACGAGAATGTAGCCGGCCATCCCATGCGGGAAAAATATTGCGGATATGCCCTTTACTTTTTTTGCATTTGACGCTATAAAATCCAGCACTTGTGCTTCCCGTCCAACAGTTGTCCTTAACACATATAATGCCATTTTTTTGACCCTAGCTAAACCCTATTAACTGAACAATAATTGCAATAATAAAACCGATTACGCCGATTACTGCTATACCGAGGCCTGATGCCTTAACGATTGCTTTAAATTCTGCAATATCTGGCTTTTTGGTTACCTTTAATACTCTGTTATACTCGCTTAACTTTTCACGCAAGTTTGGTATTTTAATTTTAGGCATGTAGAATTTCTTTCTTTCACTAAGCAACTTTAGTGCTGGAAAACTTGGTGTGGGCTTTGTCAGTTGTGGTTGAGCATTCTGGCTAGTTTCGCCTTTTCCAAGCGAAATATTTTCTTCCGTTGGATTGCTTTGGCCCTCATTTAGCTCAGGCTTTTTCGTGCTATTTTGATTTAAATCCATAATACTGAAAGAAAGGAAATATCAGATTTAAAAGCTTTTTTACAAAGTTAATATGTATTAATTGATTTTAAAGCTAATCAATAAACTCGATTCCTAAATTAGAAGCTAACTCTTCTTTTCTTTTACTACTTAATGTTTTCTGAGGACCAAAAATTTGAGGGCTCTTGACATTTGTTATCACAAGCATTACCCTAATAGAATTTTGTAGTTCTGGAGAGATTTGCGCGCCCCATATTATTGTCGCTTTTTCATCAAGTTTTGACGAAACAGCTTCTACAACTTTTTTAGCCTCATCAAGAGTCATATTCGGCCCGCCCGCGACATTAATCAGCGCGCCTGATGCTCCGCCAATATCGACATCAAGCAACGGATTCCTAATTGCTTTCTCAACGGCTTCTGTAGCTCTATTTTCGGTATCAGATTCGCCAACGCCTATCATCGCAATACCGCCGCCAGTCATTATAGTCCTAATATCGGCGAAGTCTAAATTTATCAAGCCTGGCTTTGTTATTAATTCTGCAATTCCTTTGACAGCATTTGTTAAGATTTCATCTGCAACCTTGAATGCTGTATGCAGCGGCAAGTCTGGCGCTAACTCTGTCAACTTATCATTTGGAATCACAATTAAAGTGTCTGCAAATTGCTCTAGCTTTTCAAGACCTAACATTGCATTCTCAAAGCGTTTATGGCCTTCCATTGTAAATGGTAATGTAACAATAGCGACTGTCAGTATGCCAAGCTTTTTTGCAATCTCTGCTGTCACTGGTGCTGCACCTGTCCCCGTACCTCCTCCTAAACCACAGGTGATAAATACCATGTGCGCATCCCGTAACGCCTCTTTAATGTCTGCTTCTGTTTCTTTAGCTGCTTCTTCTCCTATTTTTGGATCTGAGCCTGCACCTAATCCTCCTGTTAATTCTTTTCCAATAAGCAATTTTTTGTCCGCAATTGTTGCCAGCAAATCTTGTGCATCGGTGTTCATAGCAATTGTTTCTGCGCCTACAATTCCTATTTCTGCAATCCTATTGATAGTGTTATTGCCAGCTCCGCCTACTCCGACTACCTTGATTCTAGCTTTTTTTGCTGAAAGAAGTCGTTCAAGCTCTTCGTCTATTGGACTTGCAGTAACGTCACGTTTTATAGACTGGGGTATGTAAGCCATATATTGCCTCACTGGGTTGTAATAACACAAAATTTCAGAGATTTTTAAGCTTTTGTTCAGCAGAATACACAAATTTGTTAAATTTATGCTAAAACTTAAAAATTAAACATCGGCTTTTTTCTTTGCTTGCTTCTCTTTTTTTGCCTCTTTAATTATGAATTTTATCTCTTTTTCTTGAATTTCGGATATGAAGGTTTTAAGCTGGTTTACCTTAAGTTCTTTAACCCCTTCAGGAATTTCTTTTGGCACGGAAATTTCTATTGTTTTATCTGTAACAGAAACATCGGTATCTTGCCCGCACAAAGTTTTAATTTTTTCTGCAAGGTCCGTTATCTGCCTCCTTATCTTAATCCAAAATTTTACAACTTTTCCAGCTAAGGGGTGATTAAAATCTATGGTCACTCTACCGCCAGAAACACTTCTAATTGTTGCAAGGGCGCCGTCAATTGTAACTTGAAGACCCGGAACAGGATTTATGTTATGTTGTCTGAAGATGTTAAGGCTGGTTAATTGAACAAGTTTTGGATCCCTTGCGCCAAAAGCCTCCTCTGGCTTTAGCTCTAGCTCAAATTCGTCTCCAACTTTTCTTTCAATTAGGGCAGAGTCTATTGCCTTAAGCAACATACCTGCTCCAATACATATAATTACAGGTTTCTTTTTTTCTAATGTCGAGTCGAA
>JAWCLD010000019.1:0-8005 GCA_038851215.1 Candidatus Nanoarchaeia archaeon
AATTGTGCTACTTGCATTGGTAAAGTTGGTGTTGGTTCATTTGCAACTTTAAACATAAACGCCTCCGCAATACCTTGCAGCTCAACCCTTGCAGACTTGCTACATAAGGCGATAGGTCAGTCTGTTGAAATTATTCTGTCTGATAAGGTAGCATCTTTTACAACAGCACAGACATTTGTACCCGAACCGCTAATAATTTGCCAAATAGGTCTAAACAGAACTCCTTTAATTGTAAATGCGAGTGCATGTTATAATTACACTATTACAAATTTTGGTAACGCGCCAGATGCTTTTACTATATATATACCTCAGTACTTTTTCCCTGGCTCGCCAACTATTCAAGGTTTTATAGGCAATGGTTGTATCGGCACACCACGGGAGTTGTTAGAGCTTGAAACAATAAAAGTAAACCAGAGTACGAATTTTAGCGTCTTTGTCGACTTGGAAGGTGGAGGCAGCAGCTGTCCAAACTTAAGCTTTGCATTCAACATAACTGCTCGATCTAGCAATTGCGCTGACGTATTTAAACGAGATTTGATAAATCAAACATGTTAAAGGGTCAATCCACGATAGTGGGTTTTATTCTAGTAACTGCGATAGCTATTGTTATTATCTCTGTGTCAATGTTTTGGGCCATACCGCTTCTTGAAAAGACGCAAGATCAGCAAAGGGTTCAGCGAATTGAGATGAAATTTTTTGAACTTCACGAAGCAATAAAAAGGGTTGCATCGACGCAATCTTCTCTTGCAATGGATTTTAATATCGACAGAGGCCTTTTGTCGCTGGACGCGAATAACAATACAATAATTTATAGCGCACAATTCGACCTGACAAATCCTGTTCCAAGAAAAGCGCTGTTGGGAATGACTGATATAATGAAAGTCAAAGAATTAAACATAATGGCGCCAGGTATTCTTGGTACTGATGAGCCTGCTGTGCTGATCGAACAAGGGTCCTTGGAATTATTGCTACATTATAGACCCCTTAATACTACTGATGGGAATTGTTACAGAATAAAATTAATTCCTGGTAATATGCCTGGGGCAGGCATCGGTAGGCACACAATCATACTAACTTGGAAAGGTGAAAATTTAACAGCCACAACTACAACATTTGGTGGTGTTAATTGCAGCACTTTGTTAGACCAATTGGTGGAGTTCGATGTTAAATGATGAGGTGTAGAGCGCAAGTAAGTATAATTTATATGTTAATTACGATTAGCATCGCGTTTATTCTTGCAAGCAGCGGTTTTCTTTTTTCTAAAATCTTTAAGGAAAGCGCTTCTGGTGATGTTGCCACTGCCGGGCTAGAGTGTATTGCTCAATTGCTTGAAAAGACTCTTCTCGACTTAAAACAAATTTCAAATACGACAAATGCGAGTTCTATAAATATTACAATTAAGATTCCTTATAGAATTGGGGAGCAGAAATATTTTGTTTCTGGCTTAGGCGATGAGATAGAATTGCGGACTATTGGAAATCCTTCTTCTACAAAAGTACTGAAAGTTGCATTTTGGCAAAATGTTAGTATTAAAGGGACTGTTGACTCTAACAAAGGATCAATAGTTCTAACATTAAGAAATTCAACCTTAGTACTATTACAATAAAACCGAGAAACTACCCTATAAAAGCCTACAATAGGTTTTTAAGTTTGGTTATGGGTATCTATGCAAGGAGGTATATTAATGGTTCTTGCACTCAGGCGAGCTATGAGGCGGCTCTTTAAAATCAGCAGAGCGACCAGCCAATCCGAAGAGCCTGCAACTCTTTCTAAAGAAATTATGCCTGAAGTTGTAGAGCCTGCGCGAACTGAAAAAATTAATGAAAAAGATACTTTGAAGAGAATAGTCTTGCCAAAGGCCCACGAACCTATTGAAACGAAAGTAGATTCGCTAGCAAAATTGCGCGATGTTTATGAAACTTATCCTCTAATTACGACTGTGTGGCGAGGCACGCGATATATTATTTCAACCGCAACAATCAAATTTAATCCAATTACAAATCAGTTGATATATATAATTGAAGAACCCGCATTGTCAGATGAGCTTCGTTCGATCATAACACAGACGTTACAATTGTTGCAAGAAAGGCTTGAAATAGACCCAGCAAAGCTTGGCACCAAAAAGGAAGTTTATTTCTATGTCGACCAGAAGATAAATGAAATTTGGGATTATCTCGGCACACAGCTGTCTGAAACTGATGAGTTGAAGGCAAAATATTATATTTTGCGTGATGCTGTTGGCTATGGCAAACTTGAGCCATTAATGCGAGACCCAAATCTAGAAGATGTCAGTTGCGATGGCGTTGGCATCCCTGTATACGTTTTTCATCGAAATCCACTTTACGGCAGCATGGCTACTAATATTTGGTTTGGAACAAAAGAAGAATTAGACAGTTTTGTAATGAAGCTCGCACAGAAAGCAGGTAAGACGATTTCTGTTGCCACCCCATTACTCGATGCCACTCTACCTGATGGGAGTCGTTTGCAGGCAACTTTTGGCACAGATATTGCAAGGCGGGGAAGCAATTTTAGCATTCGTAAATTCTTTAGAAGGCCGCTAACAATAGTAGACTTAATAAATTATGGTACTGCTAATCCTTTACTACTAGCATATTTATGGCTTGCTGTTGAAGAGCAACAATCCATTTTGATTGCGGGAACAACTGCAGTTGGAAAAACTACTTTTCTTAATAGCATATCACAATTTATCAAACCAAATTTAAAAGTTGTCTCAATAGAAGATACTGCAGAGCTTCAATTGACAAATGTGAATTGGGTACCACAAGTCGCAAGGGTAGGCTATGGGCCAAAAAAGTATGGTGAAGTTACTATGTTTGATTTATTACGAGCCGCCTTACGACAAAGACCTGATGTCCTGATTGTTGGTGAGGTAAGAGGTAGAGAAGCTGCAGTAATGTTTCAAGCAATGGCTACAGGTCATTCATCGTTAAGTACGCTACATGCAGATACTATGGAAGCTGTTATTGATAGGTTGACAACAAGGCCAATTTCATTACCTTTATCACTGTTACAAAACCTCGACATAATTGTGTTTTTAGAAAAAGCAAAGAAAGATGCTAGGCTCATTAGGCGCGTTGGGGAGATTGTTGAAATTGAGGGTTTCGATAGGAAAATAAATGAGTTGAAAACAAATAAAGTATTTGAGTGGAACCCTGTTGACGATTCGTTCGAGTCAAAAGAAAGTTACATATTGGCAAAAATTGCTAAGCGTCTTGGCTGGAGCGCAGAAGAGGTTACTGATGAGGTGCTGAGGCGCGCTAATGTCTTGAAATGGATGCGCGACACAGGCGTTACAAAACTCAAAGATGTTGCGCACATAATTAATTTATACTATAGCAATCCTACACAACTCGCGCAATTAATGAAAAAAGGAACATAATGATATGGATGTCTATAAGGAGTCTTTCAGACTCTTCCGTAATTTGGTTAAAAAAACAGAAGAATTCTTCAAGCCGCTGGCCTCCGATTTAAGAAAAGCACATATTACAGTTCCAGTGGAGCAGTGGGCTGCCTTAACCTTTTTTATCGCGCTGCTAAGTTTTGTTGTTTCATATCCAATTGCTGTAGTTTTCTTGCTTTTGCTAGGTTTTGGTGCAATAAGTTTTGTTGGAAGTTTGCCTTTTGCTTTAGTGGTAGCTGTTGGCGCATTTTTTTTGACTTATTTTTATCCTAAACTTGTTGCAGATAATAGGAAAAAGAAACTTGAAAATGCGTTGCCTTTTGGCACACTATATCTTTCGACACTTGCAAGGTCTGGTTTTCCGCCACAAAATATGTTTCGCCTTTTGTCGAAGTTTAAAGAATATGGCGAGCTATCAAGAGAGGTTAGTAAAATTAGTAACGATATCGAAGCTTTAGGTCTGGATACGCCAACAGCTTTAACTAGAGCGATAAACAGATCGCCAAGCGCGGCTTGGACTGAGTTCCTCGCTGGTTTGCGCACTACAATAACTGTTGGCGGGGATTTAGCAAAATATCTTGATGAAAAAGCTAATGGTTTTGTCTCTGAGTACGAGAGAAAACTGCAAGAATTCAGCAATTTTCTTACAACACTAGTAGAAATCTACATTACATTAGTCATAGTTGGAGCAATTTTTTTCATAGTTGTAACTTCAATTATGAGTTCAATTGGTGCCGTACCAGTGAGCATGCTCAAAGTAATAAATTTACTAATTGTTGGCGTGGGTCTCCCTATTTTGACTGCTGCGTTTATACTTATAGCTAAAGGAGCTTCACCGTTGGAGGACTAGACACATGCAGCTGAATTTATATAAATTCTTGCAATTTGACGTGAAAAAACTTGATAAAAAACTACTGATACCGATATTTGGAGCTCCCATACTGACATTATTTGCAGCTGTGCTGATTCTAGTAAACGCCTCAAGTACGACGATTCTTGCAACAATAGCAATAGGAGTTATTTTGCTTGCTTCACCGTATTTTGCGCTCGAATTTTTAGAATTTAGACGTATTCGATTGGCAGAAGATACTTATCCAAATTTTCTCCGCGACCTAGCGCAGGCCGTAAATTCTGGCATGACAATTCCTCAAGCTATTGCAACTATAGCTGAGACGGAGTACGGCACCTTATCAAATTACATTAAGCGATTGCATTCCTGGCTTGCTTGGAACATTCCATTTCCTGAAGCATGGTCAAATTTTACTTCTTTGCTGAAAAAATCAGAAATGATTACTAGAATTAATGGCATAATAATAGAGAGTTTCTTAGCCGGCGGCGATATTGGTGCAGTTCTTTCATCACTAGCCGAAGATGTTGACATTATAAAGAAAATGGAAGCTGACAAGCGCACAACTATGCAGCAACACCTCATTGTTATGTATGTTGTGTTTTTTGTTTTTTTGGGAATAATAGTTATATTACATCAAATATTGTTGCCTATACTTTATTTGCAAAGATTTAGTGTTTTTGCGGGTGTTTCATTTAGGCCTGCAGAGCTTCTCACTGTTGATTACTTTAAGAATCTCTTTTTCCTAATGACTGTAATCCAAGCTGCTTCGCTAGGCGCCATAGCTGGCCAAATAACTGAAGAAAAGTTAATCGCTGGCTTTAAACATACTGTTGTAATGCTTGCTATTGGTATAATCGTTTTCCTTTTACTAATATTACCTTCAAAATTGACGTTCGAAACTGAAGTTACGCCACAATCTGTTGGACTAGGCCAACCCATTACAGTTTCCGGAAGAGTATTTTTTGATGCACAGCCTGCTGGCGGCGCAAAGATAGAGATAATAGGACCTAGTGGAGAGCTAATGACATTATTTGCAGATAGTCTTGGTGCATTTTCTACCATTATTATCGCACCAACACAGCCTGGTCAGTATCAAATATCAATTTTAATGAGTTATGGCTCTGAAGTTCGAACTGAAACAAAGGCAATCATAGTAACATGATGCTCAGAAAAGGCCAAACATGGATTGAATTTATCGTAGCAACTGTTGTTTTTTTATTCATTATCGCTTTTTTGTTTATTAGTGCGACGCTACAAGTTAGAGATGAAGTTGAAAAGATCCAATTGCAGACAGCTTGTATGAAAGCAAATGCGCTGGTCAATCTTTTACAGCAGCCTGGTAGCCCTATAAATTGGCAAACTACAAACGGTGTGGATATTTTCGGCTTAAGCAATAGCGATGGAACTTCAGTCCTATTAGCGAAATGGCTCAGGGCAAAGGAATTTGGTTATGTTAATATTTCCGTAAATTCTACACCAAGCTCGCCTTGGAAGCTTTCATACAAAATTTATGCGTTTGAGCCGAAAATTGATACTAATTGCGCAGTGGGTGATGCGATAACAATTTGTCGTGATTTTGACAAATTAGGAATAACTGCAAATTCTTCGCAGCAAGCACAAAGCAATTTGATTTTGTTTTTACCTTTCTCAACTGCTTCGCTTGGGACAGGTTCAACAAACGAATCTGATGACATAATCACCCTTACGCATGAGAATGGAACAAGACTTTATCTTAGGCTTAATACAAATTCTACTGATCAAGATTTTATAAATCTTACATTTATGCCAAATCCGAACTTAATTTTTATTGAATCGGTGCAAATAGAGGGTGTACAAAAACTTACTCTATTTTTAGGTAATGTTTCTGCCATCGACTCATTTGGCGCCCAAACTATTGATCAACGAAACCTTTGCACGTTTAAAACAAAAGGCTTACTAAAACTTACAAATGAAACAGTTCTCGTTGATTGGGAGCTGCTAGCATGGTAAAACGAGGATTTTTCTTTTGGATTGAAATGATTTTCTTAATTATAATTATAACTATAGTAGTGCTGAACTTACCAAAATCTGAAAATAATTTTCTAAGCACGAAAG
Organism: Candidatus Nanoarchaeia archaeon; assembly: GCA_038851215.1. GTDB lineage: Archaea > Nanobdellota > Nanobdellia > UBA10117 > UBA10117 > JAWCLD01. The sequence continues at coordinate 6,366 of JAWCLD010000019.1, forward strand.
GTATGGTAGATTTAGAACAACTTGGCTTTAGCGCACTACAAGCCTTAGACCAACAAGGAATATTTGAAAATTATATGAATACAACAAACTTTGCGGCGTCAAACTTTACCGCGCTGTCACTTTACATTAGGAAAAGCCTGCCATCAACTATTAAGCCAATAATAGAATATACTAATGGTACGCATTGCCGAAACGAATCTGGCTTTATTGTAAGCTGTGGCAATTTTACAATGGCTGCAAATACTATTGTTTCAGACTATACCTGTGCCAAATTAGATACTTCTATTACAATTAGACTTTATTTACGAGAGGTGTTTTCATGAGCAAAGGCCAGTTTTACGTAATAGTATTAGTTTTTATCTCGATTACCATAGCTGCTTTGCTCATGTTAGTGCATTTTGTAGAATTTAGCTCTTTAATGTTAAAGGAGCCACAAGTAGATTTCAAAAACTTACAAAATGCCGTAAAGCAACGAAATATTTGGTTATCTGAAAATTGGTTCGACTTGAATTGGAAAACTAAAACTATTGTAAACATAACTGGCGACATAACAAATCCTGTCGAAATAGATGCTGGTATAACCGCTAATTGCAATAGTGTAAGGGTTTTCAACAAAACAAATTCCATTTTTATAGAAATACCATCAAATGTCACAAGCTTAACTGCGCCTTGCAACGTAACTTTTGATGCGGCTATTGGTGTTTACGAGATTTACTGGAACGGTACAAATATTGGCAAAGAGATTAGTCAAGGAAATGAAAACATTGAATATACCAAAGCTATTGAGCAAGTTCCGCCAGAAGGAATCTGCAGTCATTTTAGTATGACATTGCCAAAAAAAGGTATTTTGTTTTCTTGTTCTGCAGCAATTGCGACTAACAACAATACTTATAATTATTTTGTTAACTTTACATCACCGGATTTCTCGTTTAAGGGAAATCTTATGTAGTAAGATGACAAATACTGTGGAACTAGGTTTGCCCAAACAATTTGCAGATATTCTGTGGCGAGACATTACCTTGCTCAATCCAGTACAGCTTGCTGCAATAAAAGCGGGTTTACTCGAATTAAAAGATTCTTTTGTGATTTCTAGCCCAACTGCGTCTGGTAAAACCTTAATTGCAGAGCTCTTTATGATAAAAGCTATTCTAGAAAAACGGTGTAAGGCAATCTACGTTGTTCCACTTAGAGCTTTGGCAAATGAAAAATATTTGCAATTCAAAGAAAAGTACTCTGGACTTGGCATTAAGGTAGCGATTAGTACAGGCGATTTCGATTCTGTAGATATGTGGCTTGCAGATTACAATTTAATAATTTTAACTTCGGAGAAAGTGGATTCTTTGTTAAGACATAAGGCGCCATTTTTACAACAGGTTGGCGTTGCAGTAATAGACGAGTGTCATCTTATCACAGACGTTAGCCGCGGACCTACATTGGAGATTGCAATAACGCGCCTAAGAAAATTAAATCCAAAAATGCTTTTCCTTTTACTATCCGCAACGATTGCAAATGCCAACGAGCTAGCAGGTTGGCTGAATGCAAAGGTTATCAAAAGCGATTTTCGTCCGGTTAAGCTACACGAAGGCGTTTATTATGAAAATAAAGTTTGGTTTGAGGAAAAACCTCATTTGGAAATAGTT
>JAWCLD010000020.1:0-7459 GCA_038851215.1 Candidatus Nanoarchaeia archaeon
ATGAGCGTGAAATAATTCTTCAAGTATTGCTAATTCCTCCTTTTTTAGGTCAAGATTCTGGGTTTTAGAAGCCTCAATACCTAATGCTTTTGCTTTTTCTATATTACCAGAGTAGGAAGGAATACCCATTTGTTTACTTAAGTAAATAATAATCTTTATAAAGCTCTCTTTAAGAATTGAATTATGACAAACAGGCGTGATTGCCTTCATTGTTAGAACTTCTATAAATAGCTGTCAGTATAGTTTTTTAAATATCCTCAACAATGTAAGCTATGGCGGGGATAGTTTAGCTTGGTCTAGAATCGCTGGCTGTGGTCGTTTCAGTAAAAATAAACGACAGAACCCGGCGGACCCGAGTTCAAATTGCCGAATGCGCTGCAGTGTGAGCTTGTTCGGCGGAAAATCTCGGTCCCCGCCCTTAACAATCGCAGGAGGCAATAATGGCTAAAATTCAAAAGCTGCAGCCGGTGCGGGGAATGCGAGACTTCTTGCCAGAAGACCAAATTCTTCGAAATGAAATTTTTGACAAAATCAAAACTGTTTTTGAAAATTATGGGTTTTCGCCATGGGAAGCACCAGCCATAGAATATGTTGAAGTGCTACAAAAAAAATCTGTTGAAGAAAAGCTAGTCTATAGTTTTAGAGATAGAAGCAACAGACTTGTTGTGCTTAGGCCGGAAAAGACGCCATCTCTAGCAAGACTTATTGCCAGTTATCCAATGGCAAAACCAGCCAAGCTCTATAATGTTGGCCGTGTATGGAGATATGACAGGCCGCAAAAAGGTCGCTTTAGAGAATTCTGGCAAGCAGACATTGATATTATTGGCTCTATATCACCGTTAGCAGATGCAGAGGTAGTTGCAACAGCTGCTGCCGCAATCAAGGAATTAGGAATCAATTTTAAAATCCGTATCAATAGCAGAGTTTTGATGAATGAGTTTCTCAAAGATTGTGGCGTTTCTGATATTAATAGAGGAAAGGTGTTAAGAATTATTGACAAACTAGATAAGATTGGCGAATCTGGCGTAAAGAAAGAGCTCTTGGCTGCAAAGGTAAGCGAACAATCTGTTAGAGATATTCTTGCTCTTCTAAAACTACGCGGCTCTTGGAGTGAAATCAAAAAGACTATAAAAGTTTGCAAAGAAACTGAAGACGAAATTACGGCCTTTTTAAAATATCTCGAAAAATTTGGAATTCGAAATTATGTCTTTGACTTGAGTTTAGTTAGGGGCCTTGATTACTATACTGGCCTGGTGTTTGAATTTGCTACTGATGATGAAATAGGAAGTATTGCGGGCGGTGGCCGCTATGATGAACTAATTGGTGCCTACACAGGCGTGAAAATACCTGCGACAGGCCTTGCAATTGGCATAGAACGGATTTATGAAATCCTAAAGAGAAAGACCAAACTCAAAAAGACCAAAACGAAAGTTTTTGTAATTCCGATTGGCGAAATTGATGCTATTCCAATTGTGCAGCAATTAAGAAATGCAGGCATTAGTACGGATTTTGATTTAATGGGAAGAGGAATTTCGAAAAATTTGGAGTTTGCATCAAAACAAGAAATCCCTTACGTAATTTTTGTTGGAAAAGAAGAGCTTAAGAAAAAAAGACTAAAATTGCGAAACATGAAGAGTGGTAGGGAAGAGCTGCTGTCGTTAAAAGAAATTATTGAATATTTGCATAGACATTAAACTTAAAGAATTATGTTTCGATATAAATGCCCGGCTTTCCAGGCTTAGCTTTGCTTGCTTTATTTTGCGGGTCTTTCTTTTTTGGGTCTGCAACAGACCAAACCTTAACTTTAGTAGCAAGTTCTTTAGAAAGAAATTTTTCAGCCTCTTTGTAAAAGCTTAGCTCTTTTGGAATTACGTACAAATAAATCTGTTTAGCCGGCTTGCCAACAATCTTTAAGATGTTTCTAATATCAGCAAATGTTTGCTCAATTGTCTTTTCAGCAGTTTCAAGTTCTGGCTTGATTCTTCTCTCATTAAATGAAGGCCAGCTTGCCTTTGCAATTAAACCTTTGTTGCCAAGCTTCTGCCAGAGCTCTTCTGCAATGTGTGGTGTGAATGGTGCAAGAAGCTTTAGCCAGCAGCTAAGGACTTGTTTTAGAAGTTTCTTGTTCCCTCCACCACGGCGCTGATACCATTGTAAATTGTTAATGAAATCAAACAATACAATATCTACAGTTTTGCGCAAATCCAATTGTTCAAAACTTTCCGTTGCCTTTTTGATAGCGGTGTTGACTTTAGAAATTAGCCATGAGTCTAAAGTTTTGTTTTGCTTACCTTTTAGCTTTACAAGGTCTTTAACTGTTGTAACTATTTTTTCAACCTGTTTTCTGTATGTTGCAACAACATTTTCATCCCATTCAGCATCTTCGAAAGCAGAAGTACCGTGCGCATAGTACAGACGCATACCATCCACACTAAACTGTTCAATTGCACCAGGGATAGGTTGCGCACCACCTTTTGATTTTGATATCTTACCGCCCTTTCCAATTATCCACCAATGTACAAAAATGCCTTTAGGCCACTGTTCTTTGTTTAGAATCGCAACGTGGTTAAGTATAAAAACGGGGAAATGTACTGTTTGATGTTCTTTGCCACCAAGATTTATGTCAAGTGGATACCAATATAAGAAATCTTCTCTAATAGTTTTCCAAATTTTGTGCTTTGGCCTACCCTTTCCTAAAAATACATAGTCGAAAAATTGTTCTGTCAGTTCTTCCGTTTTTAGCTTTCCAGAATTGACGTATTTTGAAACTATGTAATAAGCTGGGTATAGTGTAGAATCTCCTATCGGCTCTATTATCCATCTTTCGTCAAATGGCAGCCTTGTGCCTAACCAATTCCCAAGCCTAGCACAAGATCTGTCCTGAAACCAATCTATAATACCTGGCAGATTTTTTGCGTATTCTGCGGGCCAAATTGTCATATCTTTAATATGGGTTTTTGCCTTACTTTTCCAGCTTTCGTCAGAATACTTAATGAACCATTGGTCTGGTATTTTCTTTATCACGACACGAAGGCCACATCGACACAATACTTCTTCAGACAAATCATAAAAGATGTCTGCAAGACCTTTCTTCATTAAGTCTTTAGCTATTTTCTCTTTTGCGACAGGCACTGGTAGGTTCGCATAATGGCCAGCATTTTCTTTCATTACACCAGTATGAAATCCTAATTTGTAAATTTCTGCAGTTGCTTCCTCTAGTGCTGGGTCTGTCTGTCGCCTTATGCCTAGTTTTTGACAAATTTCAGCTGCAGGAAAATCGCCATAGCCTTTTGTTTTTATTATCGAAATCGGCTCTATATTTTTAACGAGCTCGTACTTCAAGCCGAATTTCTTTAGCGTCGTAGCATCTTGCTTAAGCTCTTCTAACGCAATATAATCATAAGGCGCGTCAGCTGGCACTGATGTCACAATACCACTTCCGACAAAAGGCGACACGAATGTTGCAGGAAGAATCGGTATTTTTCTGTCAATTCCAGGAGCCACCGCATATTTACCTATTAACTCTCTTGCTGGGACTTTTGACATAATTGTAATTTTGTCCTTTTGCTCCTTTAGTTTTTCGAAAAACTCATGGCTACCAATCCAAACTTCGTCGTCGACGAGTGCTTTCTCGTATTCAACATCAGGATTAACCCAAAGATTTGTCTGGCCAAAAATTGTTTCTGGTCTTAGCGTTGCAGCGATTATAAATTCCGTTCCGAATTTGAATTTCAACAGCACATATTCGACCTTTTCAGCAGAACCACCTTTTGCAATGTCAGTTTCGGAAGGGTCAACTGCAACAGGACCATGTGTTGGGCAAAATGTTCCAAAGTAAGGCCCTTGTGTTAACAGACCAGCTTTATACAGTTTGAGGAATTGCCATTGTATGAACTTATTGTAATCGGGAGAAACTGTGCAAATAAATCTATCATAATCTGCAAGAAAGCCAAACCTTTTCCAAGTTTCGATATAGGCTTTGTTAAAATGCTCAACCACTTTATATGGATTTGTCATGTGAGCAATCTCATCTTCAGTTGCACCATTTCGTCTTAGATAAGCAAGCCATTCAGAATCTTTTTTCTGTACCTTTAATGCAAAAGCCAATGCAATATTCCCTGATGCGTGCACACCTACTGGAAAAAGAACATTAAAACCGCGCATTCGCTTATACCTTGTAATAATATCTGCATAAGTATATCCCTTAAAATGCCCAACATGTTGATAACCTGAAGGATACGGATATGCAAAAATCATGAAAAACTTCGGTTTTTTTCGATTTGCTTTAGCTTGACCAATCTTAGCTGCAGCCCATGCAGCTTGCCACTTGGCTTCTAGCTTTGGAAAATCAATAGCCATTTCAAAAACAAGTAAGTGCTATATTTATATATATTATTTTACACAGTTAAGTTATGCCCGGGTAGCTCAGTCTGGATAGAGCATTAGCCTTCTATGAAAGCCAAATGTACAGCTTGGCTTGAGTAGTAAGCTAAGGGTCGGGGGTTCAAAACAGCACGAAACTCTTTCACGAGTTTCCTCTAAGAAAATCCTCCTCCGGGCGCTACATATAACAAGAGTTAGTTACATATGGTGAAGTAAACAAATATTTTTAAACTAATTAGTAGTTACACCTCAAGAGGTGCAAATATGAAACGCTTATTATTGCTATTAGCATTACTAGCCGTTATTCCTAGCGCATTGGCTTTTACTTTCGATTTGCCCCCAAGCATTACATTTGCAGAGGACGGCTCAGCAACTTTAGATTTAATTGCTGGCGGGTATTTAACGCTTGGTACTGGCGAGTCTATAGTGTCGTATACCTTTAGCGGAAATACAAATGTTATATGTGCAGGAAATACAGCTAAAAATGTATTAACATTTAGTGCAAAGGCTAATTGGAACGGCGTCGAAACTATAACTGTTAATGCCACAAACAATAGCGGCCAATTTATAACGGATACAATTACAGTTACGGTAACTCCTACGGACGACCCTCCAGTCTTGAACGTTTCAGCATCTCTAAAAGCATATGCAGATGTACCATTTTCTCTACAATTAAGCGCAACAGACCCTGACCAAGGCGCAACATTTTTTTATAGCGCAGCTACAGATTGGACAACATTTTCAATGTCACCTTCTGGCCTAATATCATTTACACCAACTGTCGATGATATAGGATTGCATTTTGTTAAACTAACTGTTACAGATAATACTGGTTTAAACAATACTAAAGAAGTCAAATTTTTAGTTACAGATGTAACAGATGATGGCTCGCTGATATTTAGCGATTGGGAGCTTAACGATATAACAGGCGATGATTCTGTGTTGGTTCCTGGAGACAAAATAGAAGTTAACTTTGAGCTTAAAAACAAACTTACTATTGATATAAACAATATAGAGGTCAAGGGTTGGATTGAAGATTCGTCTGGAAAACGCATAACTGATAGAATAAAGTTAGCAAAGTTTGACTTGAGCGGCGATGATACGGAATCTGACACCATAACTTTAACTGTGCCTATAGACACCACGGAAAGCACCTTATATTTATTTGTACGAGCTGAAGGCGAGGACGATAACGATATCATAAGGTCTGTGCTTAATGTTGAAAGACTTAAACTCGAAAGAGAAGACCACGATATTGCCTTTGAGTCTGTTACAATAACGCCAGATTTAGCAATTTGTGGCCAATCCGTTGATCTCATAGTAAATATTTGGAATGTCGGAGCCAAAGACGAAGATGTTAAGTTACATGTAACAAATAGCGACTTAAAAATCGACGTTTATTCTGAGCTCTTCAAACTTGACAATAAAGGAGACAATAGAGAGGCTGTAAAAACAATCTCCATCTCGCTGAACGATGATATAAAACCTGGCAATTATAGCTTGACCGTAACTGCAAGCTACAATAGTGGTAAGGCTTCCGAATCGACAAATGTGCCATTAAATATAGAATGTGCTAGCTATGTGCCAGGCGCAGAAAAAGTTAGCACTGGCGCATTAACGCTTAGCGAGAGCTCTGTTTCGGGCAAGCCCGGCGTAGAGCTCGAAATTGAAGCTACTATAAAAAACACCGGCAATGAGGATGCAACATACGCCTTTGAGCTTGTTGGAATAAGTGATTGGGCGTCAGGCTCTATCAGACCTGGCACAGTGACACTATCGCCTGGCAAGGAAGCGAATGTTATTGTTTCGATAATACCAAAGTCAACAGCCTCTGGCGAGCATAAAGCCACAATTAACGTAAAGTCCGGCGGAATGGTCGTCGACTCTAAAGAAATAACTGTAAAGCTAGGCGCAAAGCCTGGAATAACAATAACACCACTTAATCTGAGCGGTGACAACACAACTCTGCTATTTTTGGTATTAATTGGCGTTCTTGCAGCGCTCACGATGATAGTTGTTGGTAAGAGGCTTTCAAGCAACAACAAGAACGTGCAAGTCTACGGTAGCAAAAAGTCTCAATAAGCGCTTTTTTCTTTTATTTCTTATTCGATTGTCAATAATCTTTTAAGTTTTTACTACTATAAACTAAAATGAGCAAAATTTCAAAAAGTTCAAAAGAAAAAAGTGATGTCACAGGAATTACTCCGCCTAAAGATGGTCTTACAATCAACCAAATTTATGATGAGCTCAAAGTTCTTGAAGAACACGTTAAAGATTTAGAGAGTATTGTATTGCAACAGAAACGCCAAGGCGAAACAACTATAGATAAAAAGATAAAAGAGTTAGAAATACTAAAAAAAGCTCTTACAGACTATGTTGTTAAACTTGAGGAAATAAGGCCTACAATAGAGCTACTATGTTCAAGCCCATTTAGCGAATTGAAAACAAAGTTGCAATTGCTCCGCGCATACCGTGCTAATTTGGAAAAGCCGGAGGTTCAAGAGTTTTTGAAATTGATAGGGCAGTATGCAACATCTCCAGAAAAGCTAGAGCAGTTGGGAGCGGCTATACATTTGGTGGGCGAAGCCGTCGACTATGCCGGAATTACAGATCAAGAACCTATGAAGCGTATGCTTCAACTTTTATGCGCCATCGCGAAATACCCGCCAAAGGAAATGGAAGAGCAAATAAAAAAAGTGAACGAATTATACCAAACAATGAGCGAATATGATGCAAAAGTGACAGAAATGACTAAAGTGCTTAATGCGCAAACGATAATGATAAATGATTTAACAAAAGTTTTAAATAAGTCACTAACTGTAAGTAGCAATATGGAGCAGGATTTAGAAAAAATAGTTCAGACGTACGTTAAATATGATGGTCTGCCACAAGGTGTGCCGAAAGAAGTAGAATATCGCTTTCCGGATTGTGTTGTGAGAGTGGCTGAAAGCGGTGAAATGCAATTTGATAACGATATGTATGGTGCTGGAAATCAAATCTATCGGGACCCTCGAGGGGTTTGGCGGCTTTCAAACAGCAATCTCGATCTTGGGCAAGAGTTGCAACCTCTCTTTAA
>JAWCLD010000021.1:0-1796 GCA_038851215.1 Candidatus Nanoarchaeia archaeon
ACACCCATTTCCTTTAGTACATTGACAGCATCCAATAGCGTGGCCATACTTCAATTACAAAATTCTGCTATAAAAAGTTTTATGCTAATCTGGTAAAGATATGTGTTAATTTCTGAATAGTTAATTTTATTTCTTACTTAATAAAATAGAGAACGATGCCCACTATACTAAGTACAATAATCGCACCTATTAGGAGATTTATTACATCGGGCTCAATTTCTATTGGAATGGCACCCATTAGAATTTGCGCAAATGTATGTAACGGACCGATTTGTGGGGCTGCAAAACCGATGAGTGCTAGGAAAAGTACAAAGACAATAATCATTATTGCAATAGCCCAAAGTGGCATCTTTTCTCCAGCTTTGGCTTGAAACTCGATACCAAACATTCCAAGTATCATAAGTAAAAATACTATAAGAACTAGAACAAAGGCTGTATTAGGGAGCAGTAAGGCTAAAGCGTCGACAACTGGAGAGTATACAATTACGAGAAATGCTACGACAAGAGCAACAATGGCTGGCGCGGTTTTTCCTATGCCACCAAGAGCAGGATCGCCTAAAACTTTTGTTTTTATTAGAATTGCATATATAATTGCGAATATTAGCAAGAATGGTAGGACAACCCTAAAAAAGCCAAAATCTTGCAAAAGCTGAATTACAGCATCGAATGGTGCGATGATGGCCATTTTACAATTTAGCAACAAGCAGAATATAAATGTTATGTATAGGGTTTGCTGAAACTTTAAACCTCTTATATAAATCAAGATTACTACCAAAACCTTTATAAATATATTTTCTATATAAACATTATAAACTCGCAATATGGAAACGAAACAATTTACTTTGACCAAAAAGATTGCAAAGCAAGGCAACCAGGCAGTGTTAGTTATACCTAGATTACTCCAAGGCATACTGAAGCCTGGCACTCTTGTTAAGGTCACTTTAGATATAATCGGAGGTTAAAAGCAAGAGAGATAAAATGAGCCTAGAAGAAAAGATAAAGCGGACGATAGCGTGGGTAGAGGAAAAAAGAAAGGAAATGGGTTTGCTCGACAGAGTTAAAGAATTTTATCAATCTCCGATACAAGCATTTAAACATGCTTGCCAAGATTTCAAGGAATTCCTTCAATACGCACAGGAGGAAGAGACTAAGCCTGAAACAAGCGAAATAGGCAGGTATCAGAGAATAAAAAATTATCTATTAAGCAAGTTTAAAGGAAAAACTAGCAAAGAGACTACTAAGCCTGAAACAAGCGAAAGCTGGTATCAGGGAGTAAAAAATTATCTAAGCAATCTTGGGACAAACATCAAAAAATACGGTAGCAAGCTCTTTAAAAGAGGACCTGAAAAGAGCGAAGGTGCAACATTGCTACCTTCTATTACACCTAAAAAAAGTAAAAAGGACTATGAAGAAGTACTATTACCATCTCCAACACCAGCGCCAGGTGCAGCTACTGGATCTACTACACCTACCAAACCTGGCGCGGTTGCGTTCGTGCCTCCAGACTATAGTTTAGAAAATATTATTGGTAGGCCTGTCACACAAGTACCGCAACCAGGTTATCTTTTGAATCTTTATAATGCAGGCTTTAATCTTGACCTTCAGCTAAATCGCTCTGTGTATGATTACAAACACATTTGCAAAGAACTTGCTAGCGACTTAGTTGGCTTTATAGGCAGGCTCTGCGGCGATTGGTCTTATTGTGACAAAGGAGCTACCATTACTGCCACATATGACCTTGGCTCTGCTGCTTGGTATGATAAATATGGCAGAAAACTTGAAGTAACGATAGATAA
>JAWCLD010000021.1:1860-7191 GCA_038851215.1 Candidatus Nanoarchaeia archaeon
TCGAAGTAACGATAGATAAAAGGAGCGGTAAAATGACTATAAATTACAAAGCTACGGAGCCTGTACCAAAAAGAGTTGTTGAGAGAGACTTAAAGAAACTTTACAAGTCACTAATAAGCAATCAGGGCTTCTTTAGTATGCAGTCGTCTTCACCGCAGACTTCCTATAGCCCTGATTTGACGACGATAGCTGAAGCTGCTGCTAGCTAACTTTTAAGTTTGTGTAATCTATAAGTTCCTATCTTTTGTATAGTTTGTGGTATATTGTATATTTCAACTTCATTACAGTTACTTCAATTTCTCTTAATGCATGCAACTTCTTTTTGTAAAGTTCGTAATGCCTTTCTCTGAGAACTGCAAGTGTGTGCTCAAGTGCGGAAAGGTCTTTTTCAAGTGCTGCGGTTTTGGGCTCTCTCGACCTTGGAATTTCTAGCTCGAGCTTCTTTGCTTGCTTTTCAGATTCATCGATAAGAGTTTGTAGTTTGGAAAGGGATTTTTCTATTGACCACAATTGCTTTGCAAAAGTCAACAATGCACGTGCAAGTTTTACTTCTTCAAATTCCATTTTAACAAGCTCCTATTTGGTTTATCATCAGCACAGTTTTTTCGTATAAAGTTTTTTGGAAACTCCATAGTTTCTCTAGCTTTTCAAATAACTCTACTATTACTGGCGCCAGCTCGTGGCTTAACACAGAAGAAGCTCTATCAATTCTGCTTTGATATTTTTCTAACCCTTTGTAAGCTTTCTCTGCTGCTTCGAGTTCTTTTGCCGCTTCTTCCAGATTTACGCGGGCGTATCTTAAATAATCAACCGTATCGAGTTCGGAGTTTTGCCTTTGACAATCTTCAATTCTATTTATTGCTTGTAATATTTCATGCGCTGCGTTGCTCATTTTATGTTTAATCTCAAGCTCAAAAGTCTCGGCGGGCTTCAGAGCTTGAGATGCGGCTTCGTGCTGCAATTTCTTGTCAACAGCTTTTGCATGCTTCATCTCTAGAAAATCAACAAGTTGTGTGCTAAGAAACACTTTAGCAGAGCCTGCAAGGCCATGCAGCTCTTGCAATGAAGTTTTTTGCAGCATTTTACGAAGTTGTTAATCTCATCAAAGCTCTTTTGGCTATCCCAAGTCGCTTTAAAACGGCTTTTAGTCCTTTATTTTCCTTTTTTAATTCGCTTTTGATTTGCTTACAAATTTTTGTAAGTTCATCTGGCTTCTGTGTTTCCACATAATTTTCTAAGGCGGCGAGTTCATTCTTTGCCGTAGCTAATTCACTAATAATCATATTGCAACTTATAATAAGAGAAGAAAGAATCCTTTCAAACTTTTTAGAGCATTTTCCTGCACAAAAAGTTTTTGAATTTAGAATATGAGTGCGTGCAGCCTCAATAATATGTATATTTTTGTTTAGGTTGTCAATTATATTTCTTGCTCCGACTAAAAATTTTGGTTTGAATTGCTCTGGTTTCTCTATGTGGGCAAAAAAGCCACCTTCCTGGCTTTTACCAAGATAATGAATAATACCAAAAAGTTTATCTGTATCTTGCTTTATCGAGTTTATTAAAACTTGGAAGGCGTAAAGCTCTTCGATTAAGCCTCGTTTTATATTGGCTTCCTGAGGGGTGACACCTTCTTCGTCTGGTGGCGGCGGACCTCTTTCTTTGGTTGGTGGCAGCGGGCCACCTCCTTTGATTAGTAGCAGCAGGAAAGCAATTATCGTAATGAGTAAGCCTAGCAAAAAGAGGCCCGCACCCATTACTGGTTGGTTGAAATAAAATAGGAGAGCAGCCGCAGCTATCATTACGCCACCGATTAAAAGAGCTTTTCTGGACAAGCCTTGGCCCCTACTAACAATTAAATTTCCTATTGCCAGAATAATTATAAGACCAACAAAGAACAATGAGAATGAGGCCATAATAGAAAAAAAGGGTATTTTTTGCATCCAGACATAAAATGCAGTTGAAAGTGCCGCTAAGAGGGCGAATATGTTAAGTGCTTTTTGCGCCTCAGCTCCTGCTCTTGTAAATGTCTCAACCATGTTGAGACCCAAGAAGATGACTGCAAAGACAACGCCAAACGCAATTATAAAATCGAGAGCTCGACAATCAAAAGCGCTTCCAGATGGGCAAATTTGATCTATTAGTCCTTGGAAAAGACTTTCGAAAGTAACCCCTTTTAGCGATTCGCCTATTTTTATTGGTTGCTCTTCTGCATAAACTACAATGTTAATTGTACTTATAATTAGCAGCATCAATAAAAGTGAATGAAACTTGGCCATCGTTAATTAATAGTTATATAAGAGATTTTTATACCTTCCGCAAGTTTTGGCAGGATTTGTAAACTTATAAAAAGCTAGTTGACATTAGGCGTTGCTTTATCGAATTTAATTTCAATATATTCTTGCTCCTTGTGATTGAGTTTAGCTGGCACAATTAAACAGTATGGGGGGTTCCCAAAATCTATTTTCATTATCTCTTTTGCAGTTCCTGCTTTTATTATAGAATTTTCAAAACCTAATCTTGCGCATCCTATGACTAAGGAATCTTCATGGAAGGCTTCTTTCTGCCGTTTGCTAATTTCCAAAAGCTGCTTTATGGCCTCTGGAATTGTTAAAAACTTATTTTGCTCAGGCTTCAAATCTAACAAGAATAAAGTATGCGCATTTGTCGAAAGGTTTTCTTTAAGCACATCAAAAAAGGATTCTGGCTCAAAGCCTTTTTCAGGCATGGGTATAGAAGCTACCTTCCCGAAACGATAAAGACTTAGCCCAGTTTCTGCAATTGCTGTAAAGATTGATGGCGCATGAATAACTTTTGTTTTGATATTTCTCTTCCTCGCCAAATGCAAGATTTCTTGGTGTGTTGTTGCGGCCAAAGGGTCGCCGTAAATTAGCAGAGCAACGTTTTTAATAGCGGCTTCTGCCAGAAAAGGTAATTCCTCTTCGACCTGCTTTCTATCTAAAGGTCTTATGATTTTGCCTAACAGACGTTGAAGTTGTAATAGTGTAAAGTCAGAAATTGATGTGTAAGTTTCGAGATAGACCTCTTCACAATTATTCAACGCTTCAAGAGCTTTCATTGAAAGGTCTTTCCAACTAAGTCCAAGTCCTATTAGGTATAGCATAAAAAAGGCTTAAAATATAGCTCTTTTAAGTCTATCTCATGGTTAAAGTTCTCCGTGTAAAGAAAGAGCTTGCTCAAACTGCTAAAGAATTTCTTATGCAAAAAGGGTGGCTAGCTACAAATATTGTAATTGGTAAATCTGCACAAAGATATGTATTATTACCGCTAAACGAAAAGGTTGATGAGTCTATCTTGCTTAAAAAATTTGAGAAGTCTTCTATCGAAAACCGAAATCTTAAGCCACAAGCGCCTGTGCCTGGAAACCTAAAGCATCTGTTACAGCATTTAATTCCTAAAGAAGAAATCTCAAAATTAATCAGAAGCTACGATACTGTTGGAGATATTTGCATTTTAGAAATCCCTAAAGAATTGGAGAAATTCGAACTTACTATAGGACACGCAATTAAGCGAGCTTTTCCAAACATTAAAGTTGTTGCAAAGAAGACTGGCACAAGAACAGAGATTGAACGTGTGCAGCCTTTAAAGATAATTACTGGGGAACATCGCTTTACTACAACACACAAAGAATATGGTGTTTTAATGAAAGTTGATTTGGGAAAAGTTTATTTCAGCCCTCGAGCATCTGGCGAGAGATTTAGAATTGCGCAGCTTGTAAAAAAAGGTGAAAAAGTTCTTGTAATGTTCGGCGGCGTCGCGCCTTACGCTTTAATAATTGCAAAAGTTCAACCAAATTGTAAAATATGGAGTATAGAACTGAATCCTGCCGCGCATAAATTAGCTGAAGAGAATGTTAGGATTAACAGAATGGGTCACATTATAACTGCGTTGCAAGGCGATGTTCGTGATATTTTGCCGAAAATTGGTGAGCGGTTTGATAGAATTGTAATGCCCTTTCCTGAAAAAAGCTGGGACTTTTTGGAATTGGCACTAAAATACACTTTACCAAACGCTACAATTCATTTTATGGCTTTTGTACACGAAGACGAAATTCAAAAAGCGGTTAAAAGAATAGAAGAAATCGCCAAAAATGTAAATAAAAAAATTATAATAAAAAATTGGAGACCATTTGGCACATACGCACCTCGTATTAATAGGTATACTTTTGATATTTTAGTAGAATAAATGGGGCGACCCGGATTTGAACCGAGATCTACCGGTCTGGAGCCGGCTGTACTACCTGGTTATACTATCGCCCCGTGCAAAGTGTTTTTAAATTACAGTTTTTAAAGTATTTGTAATGGCTAAGGCTACTGAGCAATTTAAAGTAACACCTTGGGAAGTTACAGGCAAAGTAGATTACAATAAACTAATAAAGCAGTTTGGCACAGAGCCTTTGACTGATGAAATTCTTAATAGAATAAAGAAGCATACTAAAGAACTGCATTTCATGCTAAGAAGAAAAATCTTTTTCTCACACAGAGATCTAAATTGGCTCTTAGACGAATATGAAAAAGGCAATAAATTTTTTCTTTACACCGGACGCGGTCCATCAGGCCCCGTTCATATAGGCCATTTAGTGCCATGGATTTTTACGAAATGGCTACAAGACAAATTCGACGCTGAGTTATGGTTCCAATTTACGGACGATGAGAAATTTTTGTTTAGAAAAGAGCTAAACGCAAACCTTGAAGAATTTACGAAATGGGCTTATGAAAATGCTCTTGATGTAATTGCCTTAGGTTTTAACCCAAAGAGAACTCATTTTATTATAGATTCTTTACCACAACATGCAGGCTTACAATACAGAGAAGCTGTGAAAATTGCGGATAGAATAACTGCATCAACTGTAAAGGCATCATTTGGCTTCACAGATTCATTCAGTATAGGACAATTTTTCTTTACAGCCATACAGGCAACGCCCGCTATCTTACCTTCAGTGCTAAAAGGTAAAAACATTCCTTGCTTAATTCCTCTTGCTGCAGATCAAGACCCTCATTTCCGTATTGCCCGCGACGTGTTGCCAAAACTTGGATTTTACAAGCCAGCAATAATTCACGCAAAATTTTTGACTGGCTTATTGGCTGATGGGAAAATGTCTGCTTCAATTCCGCATTCAACAATTTATACAACTGACTCGCCTGCCGAAGTTAAAGAAAAGATAATGAAGCACGCTTTTAGCGGAGGACGTGGCTCTTTACAGGAACACAGAAAATTCGGAGGGAACCCTGATATTGATGTTTGCTATCAGTGGTTGTGCAGTTTCTTTGAGCCAGACGACAAAAAGCTAAGGGAGATTTATAATGACTACAA
>JAWCLD010000022.1:0-633 GCA_038851215.1 Candidatus Nanoarchaeia archaeon
CGCCTCTACATCTCTCCGCTACAATGATACGTCAGATACAATAAATATAATGTTCAAGCTTAGAATACCTTCAGATGCATCGCCTGCTGCTAAAGCAAACACAATAACATTAAGTGCGGTGCAAGCTTCCTGATAGAAAACCTTTTATATTACTTCAAAGAGAAAAAAACAAAGGAGGACAGATTTGCGAACTTCGAATAAACAGTCGTTGTTCGCAATGTAAAATGGCCAAAAAGAAGTTGGGTGAGATGCAACGTGCAGCACTGATAGCAATCGGCCTACTTGCAGTGTTGCTTTTGTTCAGCTTTTCGTTGCCTTCGCCAATAACGGAGCAACAAGTGGTTGAAAAGGCAGGAATAATAGCAGTTAACGTTGCACCTCAAGAAGAAAACGCAATAGGATTAGTGAAAGTAAATGTGACAACTCCTCCAGGATCTTAGTGAAAAATGGCAAACGACAATACAACGGTTTTTGCACTGATTTTGGTGGGGGTTATAGCCGTAATAGGGCTGTTTACGCTAGGGCCAGTTAAGAGTGGGTACTATATAGTGTCTGAAAATACAAGCCAAGGCTTCTTGAACGTTACAATAGGATCATCTCTTAGCATCACGCTGATTGACAACCTAGTTGACT
>JAWCLD010000022.1:643-7103 GCA_038851215.1 Candidatus Nanoarchaeia archaeon
AAACATAACTAACTTTGGAAGCATATTTGCGCCTCTTGGTAACGTTTCTGGAGGCGGTGGCGGCGGAAATGGAACTAATGGTACTGGAAATATTAATGTCACTATCGGTGAGTCGCTCAGCATCACGCTGATTGACAATCTTGTTGACTTTGGCACTGGCTACGTTACTTCAGGCTACGTCTATGCAGACATAGACTCAAACTCAACAGACACTGGAAACTGGACTAGCACAGCTAATGGGGCGGATGGTTGGCCTAGCAACACAGACTACATGACCTTGGAGAATAACGGGAACGTAGATGCAAACGTTAATATATCTGCAGGCTCAACAGCGGCGACATTCATAGGCGGAACAAACCCAGCACAGTGGTATGCTGCAAAGAACAACGAAACTGGCTCGTGCGAAGGGACATTGCAAAGTACATATACAAGTCTGCTGACAACGCAAACAGTTCTCTGCACTGACTTGCAGACTGAGTCCACTAATGACGCGATTGACATAATGTTCAAGCTGAGAATCCCCTCAGACGCAACGCCAACGGCCAAATCGAACACCATAACCTTTACCGCAGTGCAAGCGTAATTTTTTCTTTTATTTTTTTATTCTATTATTCCATTAATCCAGATGCCTTTAAAGCAAAACTTTTAGCAAATTTTATATATAGCGCAGAGTATCAGTTGTAATAGCATATGATTAATTTAAAATTTAAAATAAGGCCGCTGACCAACCTAAAGCAACTACTTCTATGCTTAATTTTTCTATCTACAATTTTGATACCTGTAATGGGTCTAGGAATCATGCCCTCAAGAGTGGAATTTCCTTACGAGCCCGGAGCTATTCACAACTTGACTCTTAAAATAGTGAACAATGATGGAAGACCAATGGATATAATTTTCGTGACAAGAGGCGAGCTTGCCAACTATGTGTCATATCCGAATCTAACAACTCATCTTGAAAATAAGCAGCAAATCGACCTTCCAATTACATTTACGATTCCTGATGGACTAAAGCCCGGATTACACGAAGCGCTTATTGGCCCTTTGCAGCTTCCACCTGCAGGAGGAAGAGGAATTTCAGCAGTTGTTTCTGTTTTAACACAATTAAGAGTGAGAGTGCCATACCCTGGTAAGTATGCAGAAGTCGAACTGGAGACTCATGACGTAAACCTTGCAGAAACGGAGCATTTCAAGGTACTTTTGCACAGCTACGGCAACGAAACGATTAACCTTGCAGAGGGTAAGGTAGTAGTTTTTAACGATTATAATCTTGTTGGCGAAGCGCAGCTTGAGTCAGTACAGAACATAGCGCCAGGCTCGACTGTCGAAATGTATGGTGATTGGAAGCCAGAAGAGGCAGGCATCTATCGTGCAAAAGCAATCGTCGATTATGATGGCTTTTCCGCAGTATCCGAAAACAGAAGCTTTAAGGTCGGCGAAATGGTAATGGAAATAAAGAAAGTCGAGCCGCAGACCCTTATCTCAGGTGAGATAAACACATTAATTGTAGATGTACAAAGTAAATGGAATGCGCCCTTAACCGCCTATGCAACAATTCAATTGCTTAAGTCAGCAAACGGTGGCGTTCTTGCAGAAGGCGGAACTAAAACAGAAACTTTCCAGCCTTGGGAGACAAAATCACTTTCAGCCTACCTTAACCTGAAAGATGTGCCAACCGGAATTTATCCGGGCGTTGTTACCTTATATTATGAAGGCAAAACGACTAACATGAGTACAGAATTTAATGTAGTAGCACCTAAGGAGCAAATTGTAAGTATAACTGGCGTTTATTACTTGTTACTGCTCATTTTGATAATAATATTCCTGCTGATAATTTATTTCCGACGAAGAGAAAAAAAGGAGGAAAATAAATGGACAAGAAGATATTGATAATAGCAATTTTTGTAATGTGTATTGCTGTAGTCGTGCTTTATATAACGCCACTAAGCGTTGAGACGAGGGAAATGCATATAATTGTAACTACAGAAAAGCACGTTGGTATAAATCTTGACACTGACAAAATTTATTTTGGCACTGTTCCTGTTGAAGGCTCTGCTATCAGAAATGTAACAATTGCAAATTCGGGCTCAAAAAAGAGATTTGTGCTAAGTGTTGAAGGCCCATTAGAAAGCTGGACAGTTGCGAGTCAAAGCAGATTTATCTTACAATCTGGTGAAAATAAGACAGTATCGATACACGTTACTGTTCCGAAAAACGCAACACCTGGAGAATATACAAGCGACCTTGTAATAACTGCATACAGAACGATATGAAAATAGGACGCGCGTTCACTTTATTACTAACAGTCTACTTTCTACTCCTAACAATAATGCTACCTGTGGATGCAGCTAGCATGACTACGGGAGAAATAAAACTAAATCTTTTTCCGCCGTGTTATTGGGCAGCCCTCTTGGGATGGAATTTTTTCTCTTTCTGCTCTGAAATTCAAAATACAACAATTTCTAATGTTACTGCACAGATTATAGGGCAATATGATTACATATTGCGTTGGAATCCCTCATTGCAGGCATACGAGCTTTATTCAATCTATTCTAATAACAATTCTTTTAACAGCTTTGACCTTAATGAAAGCTATTTTATTCACTTTAACTCAGCTGCAAACTTGACTTTGCCCGGCTCGCCGAGAGGCGACTTAAACTTATCGTTATGGCAATTGTGGAACGCTCCTACGTATCCTTATGAATTTCCAGGAAACGTTTCAATATACCTTGCAACAATTAACGGTTTTAATTATATGTTGAAATGGGATGCACTTTCGCAGGCTTACTTGCTTTACTCAGTATTCTCTTCCGCAAATCCATTTTCACAAATAGGGGTTGCAGAAGGACAATTCATTTTTACAAACGCGAGCAATGCAACATTAATATATAACAGAACACAGATGCGTGGTTGGTGAAACATTCATGTCGCAATCAGCAAACAGCCTCTAACCATAACTTTTTATATTGCAAGGCAGAAAAAAAGGATATGAAGTGGCTGCTGACAATTCTATTTTTACTTTTGCCAGCCGCAGTTCTGGCAGGCACAGGCCCGCCAAACTGTATGTTACCAACAGTAGTTGACGGTTACGTATATTTTGCAAACAGTTCAGCAGTATCAGGTGCAAATGTTACTACTACAACTACTGCATCTGATTGTAATTCCTGGTATGCACAGTCAGAGTCTTCAGGCTATTATGGCATTCCAGGGTTAAATATACAGGCAAAAACGGTTACATCGACAGCAGTCGTATTTGTTCCTGGTAAAGGTACTTTTGATGGTGTCAATTCAAGTTACTCTCCTAATAGTACCTTAAGACTTGACGTTATAATAAGGCCATCTCCACCTATTTTAACACCAGTTCCAGATAGGCATAACGGTACAAACATAGCATTTAGCTGGATATCTGGCATTGAGGCCAGTACAGACACGACATATGATCAATTTGCACTTTTACCAGCAAGCTTCACAAACAAAACATCACCCCAATATGCAAACCTGACGTTTGGCTCTTACACCTGGATAGTTCGCACTTGCAATTCGAAAGTTTGCTCAAGTAGTGCTACAGATTCTTTTAATATTTACAATACGCCACCCTCTACACCAATTATAATTGCTACAAATTATACAGACAGCTCTTCTGCAACATTGAAATGGATATCGGGCATAGACACTGATACACAGCCAAAAGACCTACTTGTTGACGAGTTGCAAATTGCTAGGGATGCAGCGTTTACCGATTTGCTATTTTCACAAACATATAATACAACTGATGGAGCGAACATGATAGTAGTCGCCAGCGGGCTTGAGCCTGCATTCGGCACATTTTATTGGAGGGTTCGCACCTGCGATAATACAGGCGCGAGCAATAACTGTTCAGCTTACGCCACAAGTAGTTTCTTCAGATATTATTGCTCACCTTGCCCGCCCTGTGAAGGTGGCGCGGGCGGCGGTGTCACACGACAAGTCTATGTCGTTACACTTAATGGGCCTAATGAAGTTAACCGTAACTCTGAATTTAAGCTCTTTGTAAATTTCAAAGCCACACAAAACATTAAGGAAGTTTTATTTGATGTTATAGGTTCTAACAATATTAGTTGCAATCCTGAAAAAATAATTGATTATAAGGCTGATATCGAACAGAATCTTGTGTTAGACTGCAAGGTTTCAAATGAGGCAGAGCCGAGGTTAACAGAATTAATTTTACATGTTAACAGTCCTTCAGGGGTAATAGCCAAAAAGAGTTTTTTTGTAACAGTTTTGGGCGCAGTTTGTGGAAATAATATTTGCGAAGTTGATTTGGGAGAAAATACAGAAAACTGCCCCGCTGATTGCCCACCGATTGTAGTTTACTTTACTTATGGCTGGTTTTGGATTATCGTCTTAATTATTGTAATAGTAACACTAATTTACAAACTCTGGAAAGAAAAGAAAGAGCGAGAAAGGCAGAAGCATCAAGCCAAGCTGCATGAAGAACAGAATAGAAACCGATCGTAGGAAGGATCACGCCTAAACAGCATCAATTTAAAATTACCCTTTCGGTGCGAACTTTACCGTTTCATTACCGCCAAGACCAGCATAGATAGCAATATTTACCTAATCAATAATTTTTTATACCCTAGTAACAATAGAAAGGGTATGAGGCCACAGTTAAAATTAATTGCTTTATTGCTAGTTCTAATAATAGGTTTTCTTTCACTTAAACCTTTTACAGGATACTTCGCAGCAAATGGCGCAAACTGGGAAAAAGTTCAACAAATAATTGTAACCGCAGACCAGCAGCAAGTAATACAACACATTACTTTTGGCAACTATAAAACACAAAACTGCGCAGATAACATTTATGTTGCAACTTCTAATGGTGCGCCAATTAAGTTTAGAACAGCAAATGAAGTTTATAATTCCAATAATCTCTGTATAGAAACAGATGTCATTTTTGATAATATAATATACAAACCCTCAGAGCCTTTTTTTGGCACCACAGAGCAACAAAGCATTACTTATGTTATTTATTATGGCAAGATTGTCAAATCGCTAGCATCAGCCGAAAAAGAAGCATTTGAAACACGAACAGCTTTTCAAATACAACCTACAAATGAAAACGGCTATTTCCGCACTACAGGATATACTTTCACATCAGTACAAAGCGGTCAATGGACAGACCCAGCAACATGGGATCAAGGAAGCGGCTATCCGCAAGAAGGAGACACTGCAATAATATCTAATGGTCACACCATAATGCTTAATGAATCAATCGCAACAGGACAATTAATAATAAATTCTGGAGGAATTTTAAATACGAGCGGTTACGCTTTTTCAGTGTCTAATACAACAAATATAAGTGGAACTCTCTTTCCGCACACTTCTACATTAACATTTAATGGTAATGTCACTATAAATGCTGGTGGACTTTTAGGAGAAAACAAATCTTATATTTTAGATGTCAATGCGCCATTGTTTGTTTATGGCAATCTATCTGCACCAAATGCATCAGGTACCTGGTATCAAAGCGGAAATGTCATCTTTTATTCAGGTTCGACATTAAGTCATAACAACGGAGTTTATATTGCAGATGGAGATCATTATTTCGATGAAAAAATAACGGGAGATTTATTTTTATACGACGTAATAATTTCTGACGGCGTAACATGGTACGGCACGGCATACGAACAACCGCACGTATACAATTTAACAATCGGAACAAATACAGGAGCGACACTTATTCTTACTAACAATTATTTATACCTGCATGGGAATTTGTATATAAATGGCAATTCTAACATGACAGGAACAGGCTCATTAGTTATTAGCGGATGCAATGTTACATTGCCAGCTTATGAAAAATATATTAATCTTATATTATGGAGTCCTTGCAATACCAGTTTTGCAGGCAACTCTACGGCTAATAATATACTAATTTATGGTTGGGGTGGTGCAAATGCTATTGTGACTGTGGACATAGGCAGTAATAGACTCAAAATAAACAATAAATTATTTATGGGGCATGTTGGTACTTCTCAAACACGCTTGCTTGTTTCTTCTGGCGGAAATATAACAATCGGTGAGAATTTAACTATAGGTAATGTATCAACTTCGATATTTGGCTCTAACGTTCCATATTATTTAACCGTGTCGGGCAATATTGATGCAAACAATACATTTAATGCACCTGCTGCAGGTGGCTTGTTTACGTTTTCTGGACAATTATTTAATAATTTCAGAACATTTAATCACAATGGGGGGACAATAATATTTAACAGAGGAAGTACACAACAAGTTAATGGAACATTAAACTTTTCTACCGTTAATATCACAAACGGCTCTCAAATTACGAATAATGCAGGAATAACAACAACTGCTGATATTGTGAATTTTCTAAATGGAAGCTGGACTAATTTCAATTTAAATGATGGGAAAAATACAAGCATTTACATACAGGCTGTAAATACGACGAGATATAAAG
>JAWCLD010000023.1:0-6915 GCA_038851215.1 Candidatus Nanoarchaeia archaeon
ACGCAGCTACCAATAACTCACTTCACACCAGCTGAGATAGGAACTTCAATTGAAAAGCTAAATGAATTAGGCTATACTAAAGACATTTATGGCAATCCGTTGACAAAGCCCGAGCAAATTGTCGAATTAAAGCCGCAGGACATAATATTACCTTCTTGCCCAAATAGTCCTGATGAGCCTTCAGATGTCGTATTACTTAGAATCTGCAATTTTATAGATGATTTGTTGGAAAAAGTTTACAATTTACCAAGATTTTACAACGCCAAAACGCGTGAAGATCTTATCGGGCACTTAGTAATCGGCCTCGCACCCCACACATCTTGTGGCGTTACTGCACGAATTATAGGTTTTTCACAAACCCAAGCGATTTATGCGCACCCTTACTTCCACGCCGCCACAAGAAGAAATTGCGATGGCGACGAAGTTTGTATTATACTTATGTTAGATGGTTTTCTTAATTTTTCGAGACAATACTTACCAGATAGGCGTGGTGGCAGGAATATGGATGCGCCGCTTGTTTTAATGACAATTTTAATTCCGCAAGAAGTTGATACTGAGGTTCATAGCCTTGATACGGCAACAAACTATCCATTAGAATTTTATAATGCAACATTAGAATATAAATTTCCGTGGGAAGTTAAAGTTCAACAAGTTAAGGAGCGATTAGGTACGGCGGCACAATATGAAGGATTTGGCTTTACACATACTGCCACAAACCTTAATGATGGCGTACAATGTAGTGCTTATAAAACAATTCCAACAATGTTGGAAAAACTAGCCGGTCAGCTAGAACTTGCAGGCAAGATAAGAGCAGTCGATGCCGAAAGAGTTGCAGAACTTGTAATAGATAAACATTTTCTTAGAGATATTAAAGGAAATCTCAGACAATTTACACAACAAGCTTTTCGTTGTATAAGTTGCAACGCCAAATTTCGTAGAGTGCCTTTAGCTGGTATTTGCAATGAGTGCGGCGGTCGTTTAGTGTTTACAGTTGCAGAAGGTACGATTAGAAAATACCTCGATTCTGCAATTAAACTTGCAAATATGCCCAATATGCCATCTTATATGCAGCAAACACTAGAAGTACTCAAACGCAGAATTGATTCGATATTTGGTAAGGAGGCTACAAAACAAGTAGAATTAAAATCATGGTTCTAATAATAGATAGATATGTAAATGCAGAAATTAAAATACTAAATTGTTGAAAAGGAGAGATATGTTACAACCACCAATTAAAATAAAATGCCCTTCAGGCACAACACATACTTTAGAAGAAGCGAAAATCTGTCAACATTGCCATGAACTTTTTCCCGGCCCAGTTTTAGACGCGCTTCTCGGGAACAGAGAACACCAAAAGAAAGAAAGAGAAAAACCAACTTTCGGTATCGCGACTTTAGTTAGCAATTGTTTAAGGCAAGGCTATTATAAACTAACTGAAGAGCAAATTCTTGAATTAGAAAAACTTTGGGTTTTTTCCAGAGGTCATGCAATCCATCATTTCGTTACCAGAACATTAAAAGATGAAGAGAAAGAACTTTTTGTCAAGAAAGAATTTCCACAATTCGATGTTATAGGTTTTGTTGATGCAGTTCATGATGGTGTTGTTTATGAATTCAAGACAACTGCAAGTATTCCTGATGTCCCGCAAACTGCACACGTTCTGCAGGCACAAGCATACTTCTCAATGTTGCCAGAACCAATAAAGTCGACAATTAAGGCAATAAAAATTGTTTATTTAAGTATGCATAAAATTAAAGCATTTGATGTTCCTCTCAGAGACATAACCCCATTTTTAGAGGCCAGGGGCACACAACTTATGCTTGCACTAAAAAAGAAATTGCCACCTGAAAAGGAGGTTAGTTGGCTTTGCAAGTACTGCGACTTTTACGAAACTTGTTTCGGAAAAAAGATAGATTTTATTGATTAATTTTTGATGAAAGCGAAAGATATTCGTAAGATTAGCCTTTAGCAACTAGTGGTAAGCAGTATTTAACTAATCAAAACTATTTTTCAAAACATGCCAATCGTAAACGTTTTAGTTCAACTTGCGACAAGGTTTAGCGAAATACTTATCGCACCCATAAAGCAGCCAGACATGCTTTGGATTTTAATTCCTATTTATCTTAATTGGGTGTTTACAGATTATTTTCAAGAGAGAAAAGGAACTGATTTTGGAAATGCAATGACAAATGGTGCTGTGGCATTATGGGCAGGCATGGATTGGATAAGGCAAACTGTAAAAATATCAGAATTTGGTATTACAACTCTAGTAAAAATTGGAATTGGCGCACTTTTCATCCTTTATGGCTTATTTATTATGATAGAATCTGCGAAAGCAAAACCAATTGCAAAATATATTGGTAGAGTTAGAGAAGTAAGTTATTTTATGATAGTTACGACTCCAATCTTTTATAGTTTGATTCCCATAGATTTAATCACGTTAGCAGCAATTCTTCTATTTTTTCCAATCTTTTATGGGCTTGCGGAGCTCATTGACAGGCTCCTACCAACTCCACCTGGAGAAGACGTAATAAACATGCCAGATATTAAAGTGCCCGATTTAGAGCCATCAACAGAACTAAGCAAACTAGCGAACTCAAGTACACCACCTAAAATGTCAAAATTCTAATTAAATGAAAAAAGTCACAATAGGCACAGCTAATGCGCCCATCGCGTGTATTCTCTTAATACCGACTTTTGGGGCTATGAGACCTAGAGCAACCGCAACTGACGCTGTGAGAAGACCCATTAAGCCTGAAAATAATATAATTAAAATCACTAATATAATCAGAACAAAAAGTGACATTTTACGATATTTGAATTTTATTATATTCTTTGCAAAAAATTTACCAAGTTCTAAAGTTGTAACAGCTGAAAAGCCAATTGCAATAAGGCTTGCTATGAGTAAGACCATAAAACTGTAAATATCGAGAGAAAGAAATTGTTTCATAGCAGCAAGAACGCCAGTTCTAGCCCGCCCAATTAAAAATAAAGTCGTAAGGACAAATATAGACGATACTGTATTGATGCCTCCAACTATTATAAGAAAATTCTTACTACCCCCATTTTCCTCACTTTTGCCCTTTTTTGAAATAGCTTGTGCCAAAACTGTAGCCTGTGCAGCACCAAGTGCTGGCAGGATTGACATAATTGCAGCACATATACTCGCTTTTGCATGATTAAGCCAATTTCTTGAAAATACAATTTTATCAGAAATTTGTTGTTCAATAATCTTATTATGGCCTCGCATACTTATTATTAAAGTAGGGATGCCGAAAAGACCAGTTAGCAGCGGAAAAAGTGGCTCTTTTATCGGTAAAAGGTTTAGTGCAAGAATACCGAGTACACCTGATAATGCAAAAATAACTGTTGCCCAAATTTTCCCTTCTAAACTAGGTTCGATTAAAATGAAAAATGCAGAAAATGCAAGAATTAGAATTGGAATTATAATTCCTAAATTGTCATAACCTTTCATAATTACAAAACCAAAGATAGGCAAAATCATCAAACCAATAATTGTTGCACCAATTCCACCAACCACTGTTAATTTTAGAGCATCATAACCTTTTCCTTCAAGAAGCATCTTATGTCCTGGTAAAACCGATAGAGCAGTTTCGCCGTCATCCGGCGCGCCTATAAAAATGGATGGGATAAAATCCGTAAAACTATGCATTATTACCATTGATGTGAGAAAAACACCAAGTGCGAGAGGCGAAAACCACTGTGTCAAAATGGGCAAAACTGTCAAAATACCTGCCGCAACAGTATTTGTATGTATGCCTGGCGCCAGACCTGTGAAAATGCCCGCACAACAACCAAGCCCTAGCGCCAATAATAAATCTACTGGCAAGAAAGGCATTTTAGCTCTCCTATTACAATCTCTAATTCGCCCTTATACATTTGGACTTTTCCTTTAACTGAAACAATATCTTTTGCAACCAAATCAAATGGCGGCTCATCAAAATAAACCCCGAGAATAGTACCTGTTGAATCGTTGAGCTTCAGAAAAACAACATCACTCTTATAGCTTATACTTTCTACAACGACAGGACTTAGCTGAACAACTTTGCCGATTTTACCCTCGAGCTCACTTATTTTCAACTGTGGTGGCTGAGCGAAATTTGCTATAAGAAGTAAAAGGAAAAGACCAACCAAAGACCATATTAAAGCAATAATAACGAAAGTGCGATCCCGCATTTTTACATACTACGAAGACTTTTTTTATATTTTAATTTTCTAAAATGAACAAATACTTTTATAACTATTTAATTTTTTAAGATCAATGGCAAAAGCGCGGCCCTCTGAAGACGAATATTATCTAAATATAGCGCGAGAAGTTGCAAGTCGCGCGACTTGCATACGACGACATTTTGGCGCACTTATTGTGCAAAACAAGCAAATTATAAGTACCGGCTATGCTGGCGCGCCCAGAGATACGCCAAATTGTTGCGATTTAGGCAAATGCTACAGACAAGAGCGAAAAATACCTTCAGGAACGCATTACGAATTATGTCGCTCAGTACATGCAGAAATGAACGCTGTAATCCATGCAGGTAGAGAACGCACAATAGGTGCTAAAATGTACATTTACGGTATAGATCTTGAAAATAATAATAAGATAATTGAAGGCCGGCCTTGTCTACTCTGTAAAAGAATTATAATAAATGCAGGCATAACCGAAGTTATTACACAAACCGAAACTGGAGAAATAAAACATTATAAGGTTTCAGATTGGATTGAAGAATTAAACAAAAATCCTTTTGCAGACTTAGATGCTATTCTTGCAGCCGATACTCAGCAATAGTTTCGTACTGTGGACCTGTTCTTGTCAAAACAGATTTTATTAATTTTACTTTATCAATTACAAAAGCACCAAAGTTTTCTGCGGCATACCTTAATAGAAGCTTTTGAAAAGCAGACCTATCTTTCAATGCTTTTACTCGCGCCAGAGTTAAATGTATGGTGTACGGCCTTTGTTCTTCTTTAAAACCTAATTTACTCAATTCAGCATCAAGCTGACTTGCCAACTTACTTGTCTCGAACTGACCAGAGCCCCCACCAATCCACAACACACGATAGTTAAAATGCCCAAGTCCTTTTAGTTGAAGTTCGAATTTTTTTGTTTCACTTACAATTTTCTCCAAAACAGCCTTGATTTTATCGATATTTTGCTCTTGAACTTCACCAAGAAATTTTAATGTTAAGTGCAACTGCTCTGTTCTAACAAACTTTGCATCAATAATATTTCTTTTCTTTAAATTTAAAATAAAATTTGAAATTTTATTTCTTAGTTCTTGAGGTAGTTCAATTGCAATAAATGCTCGCATAACTTTTGGATTTCACCCAAATTTAAGTATCTTCTCTTTCTATATGGTAAGTTTTAAAAGGCGTAACATCAATTTATTGTAAAATGGGTGACGACATCCTTGTCAAGATAATGGGCATTACAGACTTAATCGCAGCAATAATAATCGGCGCAATATCAATACCTATAATTGGCGCGCTGAAGTGGCTTATCGTTGCTATTCTAGTAATTAAAGGAATACCTTCACTATTTGCTTAAAAAATAATACTTTTCGACATGTTTTTATATTTCTAATATGGTGTATGGCATTATGGCTACAAATCCAATTTACATAGGTTTAGTAGGCATGCCTGGTTGCGGGAAATCAACAGTTGCAGATTATCTTGTTAAAAAATACAAGGCCGAAAAAATTCACCTTGGCGATTTTATATGGCAGTGGCTTGCAAGACAAGGAATAAAGCCGTCTGAAGAAACTGGAACCATGGCAGCTTTATACATGTGGGTTGAGTATGGAGACATACCGCTAGCGCAATGGGCCTATAACATAGCAAAAAAATCCAAAGCCAAAATTATAGTTTTCGATTCGTTGCGAACAGTGGAAGAAGCCCGCTTTTTTCAATTGAAATTTGGCAACGCATTTCATGTTATTGCAGTCCTTGCAGCACCAGCAATAAGGTTAAAAAGACTTCAAAGTCGAGCTAGATTTGGCCCAATTTCTAAGTTAGAATTCAGGATAAGGGATAGAGAGGAATTAAGATTAGGGGTTGGCGATTTGATTGCAAGCGCAAATCACTACATAGATGCAAATCAATCTATCCCAAAAGTGCAAAAACAAATCGAGGCTTTAATGAAGCAGCTAAAATAAATCAATTGTTATTTTTTCGTTTCCGAGGAAACATAGTCTTTTCCGAACAAAACCTTATAAAGCTAATCAGAAAACTATTTATTTATAAGAATTACAACTGGTAAGTAAAATGGCTGAACTCGGCGACAAAAAATATTCAAAATCTTTAATTGGAAAGACTGTCGTATCAAAATCAGGAAAGCGACTTGGTGTTGTAGGCGACTTAATTTTTGAAGTGCGCACTGGCGAACTGATATATTTAGTGCTTAAGCAACCAACACCTTACGCAAATCAGTTAGAACTTGAGAAGACAAAAGACGGCGAACTAATGGTGCCCTTTAGCTCAATGATAAGTTCTGCAGATTTCGTCGTTGTGGCTGAAGAGGATATTGTTTAATAGTTATATAATGCTATAGAATTAGTAGTAGGAAAGACTTTTAAGAGTTTTCTAAATTTTAATCGTATGCGTATCAAAAAATTACGAGAATGGCTTATAGAAGCCAAACTATATGTAGCTAGAACATCAAGTTATCTCAGTATATTCAACTTTCTTATGATAGCAATGGTTTTTCTTAACACAACCGTGTGGGAATACAAACCAGTTCAAAATTTATTTCATACTCGTCAAATCTTTATGCTTTTTGGTTTAATGGTGGTTTTAATTATGACAATTTTAATAGGATACATAGATACAAAATTCAGACTTTGGCGTACCGAATCAGAAAAAACTTTAAGTCCTGAAAGAAATCCAACACTTGTTCCAGTT
>JAWCLD010000024.1:0-6579 GCA_038851215.1 Candidatus Nanoarchaeia archaeon
TTTTGGCTATATCGGCAAGTAATGCCTGCTTTTCAGCATTAAATGAGCTCTGCTCTGTTGCCGGCAGATTTATCTCTCCCATTTAGCACCTTTCGCATCTCTCAATACAACATATTACAAAGAGTGATAACCTTAAAAGTCTTCTGTTTTGCGATACTTAATTTTATAGAAATATTACAATCTGAAAAGAAAGTAATTTAAATATATTTGAAAGATTGTTTGCCCTTTTGAATAGCATGGCATCAGGTATTAAGGCGATAGACATAATGACTGGTGAAGTTGTCATAGCGAGAGCGGATATGACAATTGCAGAAGCCGCACGGTTAATGAATATCTTTCGTATCGGCGGCTTACCCGTTGTCGAGCAAGGTAAATTAGTTGGCATGCTTACAGAGCGCGATATTATGAGAGGAGTTGTTGCAGCTAATAAGAGACCTGCCGATGTTCTTGTGGCAGACATTATGACCAGCCCGCCAAAAGTTACCGCCACTATTGACGAAGATCTTTCAGTTTTGGCAGAAAAAATTGCTAAATTCGATGTCACAAGAATTCCTATTGTCGATAAGGAAGGTCATGTAGTTGGAATAGTGACAAATAGAGATGTAGTAATGAATTCAAAGGAGTATCTTGAGATTCTTTTGGAGCAAGCAAAAGTTAAAGGTCGGCTTTCTGAGGATTATGCTGCATATGGCAAGTGCGAACTTTGTCAACAAGCGTCGCACCTCTTTTTTAAGAAAAATAGATTTGTGTGCGATAATTGTAGCAAACTAAAGATTTAAAAATCTTATAAAGCTCAACGCCTTGATGCCCACATTAGGATATTTGCTTATTTCAACATGCGACAAAGATGAAGTTTATAACTATATCAGTGATCATATTGATATTAAATCGAGAATTTACTTAAAGGGTATCTACTCAATTTCAAATGATAATTCAAATGGTAATTATAATGTTTTAGCCGAGATTTATGTAAATAACTCTCGTGATTCTAACAAAATAGGTGATTTAGCAATACGACTCACAACCATCCCAAGTATTGCTAAAGTTAAAACTTTAATAAGCATCATCGATGAAAAGCAAAAAAAGATCGTATTAAAGCAAAATAAGCGAGATTAAATTTCTAATCCCTTCCGCAAAACCTAACACTGCAATGGCAGTTGTCAAATAAAAGACAAAATTCTTATCCCTGAATT
The DNA here is from genome assembly GCA_038851215.1 of Candidatus Nanoarchaeia archaeon. Classification (GTDB taxonomy): domain Archaea; phylum Nanobdellota; class Nanobdellia; order UBA10117; family UBA10117; genus JAWCLD01. The sequence continues at coordinate 1,194 of JAWCLD010000024.1, forward strand.
CTTTGTTTAAAAAATACACTAATGGAATTAGCACGATAAGTTTTAAAATAAACATGATTGCGGCAGTGCCTGCAATTGATGTTGCAAAGACCGGAAGGGGATGCTTTTCGACCGCACCAAGAAAATCAACCGCAACGAAAGTTGTTGCGGCATCGAGCATATGCGCAGGAAATGGTATAAAATAATTTAGCCCAGCAGTAAATTTTGCAAATTTGAATGCAACAAAGAGAATAAGTGATATTAGAATAGCTAATGCAAGGATTATTAACCCATAAGAGCTGTTTGTAAATTGCAGTTTATCCACAACTAAACTTATATGTGTAATTAAAATGATAGTACCAATCGCAATTAAAGGTTTCCAATACGCTATTTTACCTTTTGTAAGTCTTTCAAGCTCGACAGATAAGAAAAAAATGCTAAGAAAGATTGCGGCTGTTAGTAAATAGATGCCAGGAGTAACTGTCCAAAATCCGATTTTATAAATGCCTTTGTCGACAAACGCTCTTAAGCTGCTACCAAAGACGATGAATGGAAATATTGCGTAAAAAAAATTCTTATTAATCGTGAAATTTAACTTTTGTAATACCTTATAAATGCCAATTAAAGCGAGAAAAGCAATCAGCGCATATGTAATTGTGTTGATGACATTAAAACCTGTGTCTAAGTAAATTGGTTCGATGAAATATTTTTGAAGGAAATTCATAGTGTCACTTCAAATAATTATTCTGTTATTACTAATATTGCCAACCTTCGCCTTTTTCACTGGGCAGAGCTTTCATTGCGGTTTCTATGTTCGTTAGTTTTGTATTTATTGAATCAAGAACAGCCTTCAACGTATCAATCTTGTAATTCAAAGCTTCAAGTTGTTGTCGGAGGTTTTCTATTTCTGCAGTTGTTGGCGTCGGCGCCATTGCTGGCGGAGTACCGCCAAATTCCATTTCAGGTGTGGGTATTGTTGGCCCTGAAGGTGCTGGTGCTTGGGGATAGCTAGCCGGGCCATACGCGCCAAATTCTGAAGGGGGCACAACTTCGTAGTATTCTGGTTCTTTCTTTTTTCTCTTAAAAATATCGCGCAAAGCCATATAGATTAAATTAATTTGCCAATTTATAATGTTTTGCCCTTTCATCAAGCTTAAAAATACCAAAAACTAACAATTAAGTAATGGCTGCTGACGTATTTGAAAAAGCCAAGGTTGAAATCATCGCATTGGCCAAAAATAAAAAGTTTACTAAGGCTAGAGACAAGCTCGATGCACTTCTCGCCAAAATTAAAAGCGAAAAAGATAAGTTGAAGATACTTCGCGAGATTGACAAAGCACTGAAACCAAAACAAAGTGTAACATATATATTAAAGGGTGATGCTGTTGCTACACGCGCATTAACACACGATGCTTTCGGCGAAAGTATAGAGCCAACTTATTATTGGATTCTCGATTTCCTTAGAGAAAATATGGGTTATAATGTTAGCAAATCCGCAGATTTTTTTGCAGCATCAGAAGCTTCTGGTTATTATGGTGAAATGGGCCAGCGACGAACCGCTATGGAAACTAGACTGGCAGGTGGTGGACAAGTACCAGGTATTTTTGGCACTATAAATGCTGTTGTGAAATCAATATTAGCTCTTATTTTTGATTTAAAAATGTTCGACTTGCGATTAAAACATTATGATGACGCAAAGAGTAAAAATCCTGAAATTAAGAAAACGGCTATAAATGGTTTAAAAGGTATTTGGCTCAACGAGGTTGATAAACAAAAAGGAAACGCCGCAATTGATATTTTAACAACGCAACTTGGCTTTATAACATTGCGAGATGCATTTATGATCGTACCTGTGCAGGATTGGTATGTTCCTGATGCTGGCCCAAAGAAAATTGAGGAAATTAAGGATAAAGCTGACAAATGTGTCAAAGCTATGGACTTGACAGACGTTGTCAAGCGAGTTTTAGCACCAAGGATTAAAGAATTTATCGATTGGCTTTATCTTTCTGAAAAAGAACTTCGTAATAGACGAGCGGTAGAAAAAGCATACCTTAAAGCGCAAGTTACTTCTCTTAAGTTATACACAAGATGGGCGAGGCCTTATCTTATAGCTACTCAAAAATTGTTGCCTGCTGAGTATCATGAGCTTCAAGAAAAGCATAAGGAACTTGGTTTAGGGCCAGAAGCTATTCCAACACCATTTCACGCACTTTGGATATATCTTGAGCTTTTTGGCGATAAAAGTGTCAAACTTGAAGTTACAAAGATGCCCGGTTATGTGCGCCAAGAGATAAAACTTGATAACGAAGACGAGCGACCTTTGCATGCAATTGAAGTCCGTCTCGCTTTCAGAGCGACACCAATAGGTATTGTAGGTGCAAGACAAGAGCGTGGCTATGGGTTTACAGGACGGACAGTCCTTATGTTTGTTTCTTACGTGCTAAAGAAAAAGCATCTTAAAATGCTCGAAGACTGGAAAGATGACGAAGTTTTAAATTATATTGACGTTATGACAACCGAAACGCTGGAGGCTATGCATGAAGATTTGCATAAATATCTTGAAGAAGAACCCGAAATTGAAGAAAAACCTCCAATAAAAGAGATTCCATTTATGAAGTGGGTAAAAGAGACTTTTGGTACTATACAAAAATTTAATGAACAAGCAAAAGAACTCTATAAAAAGATACCTAAATTTAAACTTACTGAGAAAGATGCGTGGACTGTTGCTCGTTTAATGCTTATCGCAAGAGAAAAAGCTAAGAAAGATTGTGACAAACTTTTCATTGCTTACAGAAAGAATTATGGCATGCTCACACCACCAGGATGAAGTTAAATCTACACTAACTCAGAAAAAAATCAAGGCGGAATTAAATAAGTTTGCAACGCTTGATGAAAAACGACAATATCTTGAAAATCTTTTGAAAACAATTAAAGTTCAAAAATTAAGGCGAAAAATACAACGATTACTCGATGAAATTCTGAAGCAACTAAAGCGTGAGACAAAATCTAATAAAGAGGCACTCGAACAAAAATTTGATGCCGGCATTTCTGTGGCAAAAGAAATTGAATTTGCTCAATTTAACATTCCAGCGAGAGTAGAGCCAAGGCCTATAAAATATGTATTGAAGCCAAAAGAAGTAGAAGAGTCTGCTTTGGAAAAAAAGGTTAAAATTGTTGCGCAACCATTAAAATTTACAACGCCTGCAGAACTAAAATATGAGCTAAACATATCTTATACAAGATTTTGGGAGACGGTCGAACAGTTACGCCATTACTTAAGTGAGCATGCCAAACTCGTACAAAAATTTACGCCAACCGTTCTTGAAAACTTGCCATATGAACAACGTAAGGAAATAGAGGAAAAAGTTGGAAGGGCTTTTGGCGTCGAAGACCCTGAAAGAGTAAAATCTTATATTTCCGCGATATTCGGAATTGAAAAACCAGAGAAAAAGTATAAGCTGAAATAATGAAGTAATGTTGAGAAAATATATAAAAGCAGAAAGTGAGAATATAAAAAGCGGCCGCAAATTTGCGCCAAATATTGCACAAGATGGCATTCTACTCTGAAACAAATAATTATTACAATGCATTAGATCCTAGTTTCGGTAAAGCCCAGGCAGCTACAATGTTTGCAAATTATTATCTTGGCGCTTCGACTTCTATACAGCCACTTCAAGCAATGAAAGACGTTCTTGGTTTACCTGTTTCAGGAATTGAGAATGTTGAGCTCGCAGTAATAGACCCGCAGCAATGGGGGATATTACCAAAGCAAGCGTTTGAGGAGATGCGAAGACTCGGACAAATAAATGTTCGTGGTTTCGTTGAAAAAGGTAAACCTTCTCCTATTTCAGTGCACGCACCTCTTGTAGAGCCCACCGGCTTTGCCGAAAATCGATGGAGCGAGCAGGCGTGGAAAGAAGCACAAAATCTCATAGCTGATGCTGTCGAAAAAGCTGCAGTGATGGGCCCACGCACACCTCTTACAATACACGGAAGCAATTTTCCATCACAACTTACTCGTCGCGATAAGGCAGCAGCGGAAGAACGACTGAAACTTATTCGCGAATTTGAAAAATCACCATATTTCTCGCCAATAGAACGTAAAGATTTGGCAGAACAACATGCCGCAATTATCAAGCAATTGCAAACCGGTGAAGTGCCCGAAGTAATATATGCTGTAGAACCGGTTTCGGGTCAAGTTTTACCTCTGCGAGAAGAGAAAAAAATCTTGCCAGGGAACGTTGTACATTGGTATTCGCCTCAGGAAAAGCTAAAGGACTATAATGAGATATACTGGGGGGATAATTTGCAAAAGCCAATTTTAGAGTATAAAAAAGCAATTATGGAAGCGCAAGCAAAAGCAGCTCATGCCCCTCCTGAAGAACAAAGAAAATGGCTAGAAATTATTCGTAATTATGAAATTGACATGCGCAGGCATGCTCTATCTGTTTTTAACATAATTGCGCATGCCGATCCAAACTTTTTTAATAATCCTGCAGTAAAGGCTGAAGTTGATAAAATTAATCGCTTACCAGCAACAGTGCGTCCTGATGCCATTGCCGATTTTTTACTTCGCATTGGCCTTCCTCAAAGGGTGACGGACGTCCAAATTGGTGGCATAGAAGTACCACCACCGCGAATTTTTCGGCCAGTTGAAGATTTTGGTAGAGAAAAGGCGGCGGAAGTATTCGCCAATGCAGCGATTTATTCTGCTAAAATAGGTGCTAAGGAATTTAATGATGTTAGTAAGGGTCCAATTATATCAATAGAAAATGTTGCGCCTTGGGCAGCTTTTGGCCGCGGCGAAACGATGAGGGAACTTATAAAAGCTGCGAGGGAAAAATTCGTGGAAAAAGCTAAGACGGAATTAAAAATACCGGAACAAAAAGCAAAGGCGCTTGCCGAGCAAATTATTGGAACAACTTGGGATGTTGGCCATATGAATTTATTGCGTAGATTTGGATACGATGAAAAAGCCATGTTAAAAGAGGTTGAAAAAATCCAAAAAGATATCAAACACATTCATTTAACAGATAATTTCGGTCATTCAGATTCGCATCTTGCGCCTGGTATGGGAAATGTTCCAATTACAGAATTTATGAAACAATTAGAAAAAGAAGGGCATCTGAAAGGCGTTCGTTCCATTATCGAAGCCGGTGCGTATGTTGCAGAGTGGAAAGAGTCGCCCACACTTAAAAACTTACAATACTTTAATACACCTGTATACGGTTTTCAAAAAGCGCCAACTTGGGGAGAAAGTATAGGCAGCTATTTCATTGGCAGTGGCGGTTATTCTGCAGGTTATGGAACGATACTCCCACCATGGCACTTTGCAGAATATGGTACGGGCTTTGCAGGTTTACCTACTGCGCTTGGTGCGTCATTCCCTGGCCAAAAGACAGCAGAA
>JAWCLD010000025.1:0-6452 GCA_038851215.1 Candidatus Nanoarchaeia archaeon
CTTATATTGAGGATTTACCGGGTATAGGTAAAACAACTGCAGAAAAACTTAAGGCTGCAGGCCTTAGCGATTTGATGGCTATTGCAGTTACTTCTCCGGCAACGCTTGTAGAGCTTGCAGATATTACAAAGCAAACTGCAATTAAAGCTATACAAGCTGCGAGAGAAAAAATAAAAGTTGGTTTTAAAACGGGCGAGGAATTTTTCAAAGAACGTGAAATTGCTGAAAGAATTAATACAGGAAGTAAGGAGTTGAATGCGCTATTAGGTGGCGGAATTGAAACTAGAGCAATAACCGAAGCATTTGGTGAGTTTGGCTCTGGAAAATCGCAGCTCGGTTTCCAACTTGCGATCAATGTCCAACTACCAAAAGAACAAGGTGGTCTTGGTGGGCAAGTTATTTTTATAGACACAGAAGGGACTTTTAGGCCAGAAAGGATTGTACAAATTGCGAAAGCTGCAGGTATAGACCCTATAAGAGCGCTACAAAATATTAAAGTTGCAAGAGCATATAGTTCAGATCATCAAATGCTTCTTGTAGAGAAGGCTGACGAGCTTATAAGAAAAGAAAATCTAAATGTCAAGCTTATAATTGTAGATTCGTTAACAGCATTATTCAGAGCGGAGTATGCTGGAAGAGGCACGCTAGCAGACAGGCAGCAAAGAATTAACAAACATTTACACACATTACAAAGACTTGCTGATACACACGCTCTTGCTGTCTTTGTTACAAATCAAGTAATGGCAAATCCGACAATCTTTTTTGGCAATCCGACGCAGGCAATAGGCGGACATATAGTTGGGCATGCTGCAACGTATAGAGTTTATTTGAGAAAATCTAAAGGAGAGAAGAGAATTGCAAGGCTCATAGACGCCCCGCACTTGCCAGAGGGTGAAGCTGTCTTTAAAATAACATCTGAAGGTATTCGCGACGAAGAGTAAAATGTTAGCAACAGTGTATTTAAGTTATTGGCAGGATGGGAGTTTACGTGGTTAATATCAACCCAATTTTACTAGCAATTGCGCTATTTGGAACTGTAGTTGGTACTTACACAGATCTTAAGACAAAGCTAGTGCCAGATTGGAGCAATTATTTTCTGCTAGTTGCTGGGCTAGGAGGCAATGCCATACTATCATTAACACATAATTCATTTCTACCAATACTCTTTTCAGCGATCGGTGCAGGAACGTTTTTTGGTTTGGGTTATTTGTTATATGTAAGTGGGATTTGGGGTGGCGGAGATGCTAAACTTTTAGCAGCATTTGGCGCAATATTTGGCCCAACGCCTGCAGTTGCGGCCTGGCCTTTTCTTGCAAGCCTTTGGCTAAATATACTTTTATTTGGCGCAATATTTGGCGTAATAGGTGTGATTTGGTTATTAGCAAAAAACTGGTGTAAAGTTGTACCTGCAATTAAAAAAGAATTTAAAAAAAATGAGCTTATGATGTATCCTCTCATCGGTATTGTTGCTGTGGCTATAATCTTATATTCTTGGAAAACTGTTTTTGGCGTAATTGCTATTTTGGCTGCGCTGACTTTTGTGCTTTTCGTCTTCAAGGCAACAGAAGAGGTTTGTATGGTAAAAACTATAAAACCAAGTATGTTGGTTGAAGGAGATTGGATCGCCGAGGCTATTAAGATTGATGGTTTCAGTTACGAACCAAAACGACGTGGTGTTTCAAAAGAAGAGATCACGAAACTTATTGGATTAGAGGAAGCTGGCAAGTTGAAAGAAATCAGAATCAAAGACGGTTTACCGTATGTGCCAGCTTTTCTTGCTGCATTACTTGTGACAATCTTTTATGGAGATATCTTTTACAATTTGATAGTGCACTTGTTAGGGTTATGAAGTCTCAGAAGTGCTAACTTTTGCCTTAAGAAAGCTATGCATGCCGAGGCTTTAGTTTAATAGGTTTTTGCTTTTTTTTACTTTCGGGCGCTTTTGGCTCTTCAGGTGCCGCTTGCAATTTTTGTTCTTCGGCAGCGACTATTGAAGTTGCAATCGCCTGGGCATGTTCCTTTAATCGTTTTAAAATTTCTTTTATCTGCTCTTCTTTTAATTCGCAAGGTTCCCAAGCTATTGTAACTTTATCGTTTTTAAATCTTGGAATAACGTGGAAGTGAACATGCGGGACTGCTTGACCTGCAGCCGCCCCATTATTTTGGAGCACGTTGACGCCTTCTGCACCAAGCACTTCAATTTGTGACTGTGCAATTATTTTGATAAGCTGCAAAATTTTTGCGTTTAAGTCGGCTGGAAGCTGTGGCAAAAACATAATATGCATTTTTGGTATAACTAACGCGTGGCCTGGATTTGCTGGTCTGACGTCGAGAAAAGCCATCACATCATTATCTTCATATATGATGTTTGTTTGTATTGCTCTTGTAGCTATTTTACAAAATATGCATTCTACCATCATAGCTATAAAGATGCGCAGAATTTATAAGGTAAACGATTGGGCAGTTATAGTTAGGTATATATTTAAGGTGCTACATCTCGTCAAAATGGCCGATCTTATTAACTCTGCAATTAAATATGCGTTGCAGCTAGGTGCAGACTATGCTGAAGCTAGGTTTGAAATATCTTCTGGAAATCATTTTTTGCTCAATAATGGTGTTTTAGAGGGGGCTTCCTTTGGCGAATCTAGAGGTATAGGAGTTAGACTTCTAATTAATAATACTTGGGGCTTAGCTTCTACCAATTCTTTAGATACTGTATCAATTCGAAAAGTAGTAGAGCGCGCTCTTGCTGCGGCAAAAGGTGCGAAACGTACAACAAGTATAAGACTGGGAGAACTTGAACCTTCTAGGGCTCGGTATGAAGTTAGGCAAAAAAAACCTTTAACAAGCATAGCTCCTGAGGAAAAGATTTCTTTTTTAAAAGTACTCGATGATTCGCTTCTGAAAACAAAGTTAAACTTCGCGACGCGATATTTTGCTCTCTCAGATGAGATTGTAAAAAGAATTTATGTAAATTCTGAAGGTTCCGAGATAGAATCTAAAATACCGAGTGTTTCTTTGTATTATCTCTTTACCATAAAAGGCTCTACTGCGACGCAGCAACGTTACTGGAACTATGGCTCTTGTGGTGGTTGGGAAGTTGTGGGAGATTGGAAATTACAAGAAGTTTTACCAGAAGAGGCTAAAGCACTTTTTAAAGTTTTAAAGGACGGTCAGAAGCCGCCCGCAAAACCAATTACACTAATAACTGGTCCCCAAGTTTCAGGTATAATAGCACACGAGAGTTGTGGCCATCCTTTCGAGGCCGATAGGATTTTTGGTAGAGAAGCTGCGCAAGCTGGCGAATCTTGGGTGACGCCTGCAATGCTTGGTAGCAAGTTTGCGACAAAGGCTGTTAATCTTGTTGACGACCCAACGATTCCAAATAGCTATGGTTTTTACCTTTACGATGATGAAGGCGTCAAAGCTAGGAAAAGATACTTGATTAAAGATGGTTTGATAAATGAGTTTTATCATAATAGAGAAACTGCTGGTGCGATGGGTATTAAAAGCAACGGCGCTGCGAGAGCATCAGATTATGATAAAGAACCCATTGTTAGAATGTCAAATACGTATTTTGAACCTGGTGAGCAAAGCGAATCGGAACTAATAAAGGAGACTAAATTTGGTGTCTATTTCAAATCTTTTACTGAGTGGAACATTGACGATTTAAGATATAACAACAAATATGTAAGCGCTGAAGCATATTTAATAGAAAATGGTCGCTTGACAAAGCCAATTCGAAACGCTGTCTTTGAGATTACAACGCCTGCGCTTTATGCAGCCATAGAAGCTGTTGGCAGCAATTTCGAACTTCACTCAGCAACATGTGGTAAAGGTGAACCTTTGCAAGGAATGCGTGTAACGCATGGCGGAGGCTCTTTGAAATTAAGAAATATAAGGTTAAAGTAAAAATGTTAAATGAAGAACTGATAGAGCTTGCTGAATACGCTAAAAAATTACTGCTGAAGAAAAAGGCTACAGATGTTGTTATATCTTTAGTTGAAAATCATAATGATGAAATAAAATTTGTAAATAATGAGCCTGTAAAGACAGGGTCTGACATAACAACTTTGTTGAGTTTCTTCGCCGTATTTGATAAAAAGATAGTTATGACGAGTGCCAAAGAGCTTAGTAAACAAAAAATCAAGCAAACTGTCAATAACTTAGAAAAATTTGCTTCACAAATACTGCCGAAACCTGATTATTTTGGCATTGCAGAGGGCCCTTTTAAATATAAAAAAATTCCAAACTTATTCGATAAAAATTTTTTGAATTTGTCTGGAGAGCGACAACTCGAGTATGTTGAAGCCGCAATAAATGCTGCGCTAAGCCAAGGTGCGACTAAGGCGAGTGGCATTTTAAATTTAAACTATAATGATTGTTATTTAACGACCTCGAGGAGCGTTACTGCGCGAAGCAAGCGCAGCATTATTTATTTTTCTATTAGGGCGCTACTAGATAAAGATGCAAGTGGCCATGAAACTGTTGCCGCACGTATGTTGAAAGATTTTGATGCTGTAAAAGCAGGCATTACGGCTGGTGAGCTTGCAAGGCTTAGTAAAAATCCTCAGCTTGGCAAGGCAGGTAAATACGATGTGATATTTGCACCATTAGCCTTTGCACCACTTTTAAGCTGTATAGGAAATGCTTGCTCTATATTTGATGTTGAAGCTGGTCTTTCTTTTTTCGCTAACAAAATTAATAAAAGAGTTGCAAACCCTTGTGTCACAATAATTGACGCTGGTAATCTACCGGGTGGTATTGGTGCAACTGAATTTGACAGTGAGGGTGTGCCCTCGCAAAGAAATATTCTTATAGACAAAGGAATTCTAAAAACTTTTTTGTATAATGCTTCATTTGCTAGAAAATATAAGACAAAGACAACTGCAAACGCTGGCTTAATTTCGCCGAGCCCTTGGTTCGTATTACTAAAGCCCGGCGAGCTTTCTAAAGAAGAGTTAATTGCTGAAGTTAAAAATGGGCTCTATATCAGTAATACGTGGTATACGAGATTTCAAAATTATTCAACGGGCGACTTTTCAACAATACCCAGAGATAGTATGTTTATTGTAAAAAATGGTAAGCTAGACAAACCAGTAAAAGGGCTTCGCGTTTCCGAAAACATGTTGCATATTTTGCAAAACATTTCTGCGCTTGCGAATGATGCTAAGCAAGTATATAGCTGGGAGTTAGCTAGCAACAGCCCTGTAATGTTGCCACATGTATTAGTAAAAGATCTTAATGTTACGCGGCCAACAGCTTAGCTTTAAGCCATAGTTTACAGAATAGACTAAGTAAATTGACAAGTTCCTTTTATACATCTTGGCTGTAGCATTGTTTGATTGGGGCAATTTAATGGTAGCTTTTCTCCAATACAAGTCACGTCGGTATCCGTCCAGACGTTTATATAGATTTTATTTATAGCAACAAAGCAAGTTTGACCATAGCGACATTTGTTATTAAAATAAACGCAGTCTTCATTGTTACAAATAGCATAAACAGGTATACAATCTGTGTCTACTAGACAAGAAAAAAGTGCTCCTGGTTGTATCATTTGCTGCTTTGGACAATCTGCATCTATGACAAAGTCGCAGCCTGGCGGACAGAAGCCATCGAAATCCTTACAATCTGTTGATACGCTTGTAGGTGCCTTGATTAGTAAAAGGGTTGCCAAAACTAAAATTAGAGCTATACTGATCGAAGCGTAGGCTAATTTCAGCGTCATTTGACTTGTTTGCCTCGCAAGCAGCTGCTACAAACGCCGGTGGCCTTATGAAAATGTAGCTTACAAACAAGTGCGCCACAAAGCTGACAACTTTCTATTGCGATAGCTCCACAATAAATACAAGTTCCTGCTCGTCCAGCATGAGGTCCTACCATAATAACTAAATGATAATTTACAGTATTAAGGCTTTACTATTCTCCACCTTGTGCTACCATCTGGCTGATCCTCTAAGATTATACCTTTTTTTGCCAAATTCGCTCTTATCCTGTCTGCAGTTCTGTAGTCTTTCTTTTTCCTGGCTTCTTCTCGCTTCTTTATCAAACTTAGAATTTCTTTCGGTAACTTTTCTTTGGCTTCTAATAGTTTCAAACCTAGTACGGAGTCGAATTCACTAAGTGCTTTGAGGATTGCATCAATATTTTTTTGCCCAAGCTCTTTGAGCGCTAGTTGCTTATTTATTTCAGACTCGAACTCAAAAAGTGCTGCTAGTGCGCGTGGCGTGTTTAAGTCATCGTCTAGGGCGCGCTCGAAACGCTCTTTAGCCCGTCTAATTATGTGTGCTATTTTTGGATTTTCATTTTTACCCTTATATTCGGTCAATCTGGCTACAAAATCTTTTAATGAGGAAAGAGTTTTCTTTGCAGCATCAAGCTCTGCAAACGTAAAATTTAACTGTTGTCGGTAGTGTGCGCTAATTAGCACAAACCTTATTGCAAGAGGGTCA
>JAWCLD010000026.1:0-3267 GCA_038851215.1 Candidatus Nanoarchaeia archaeon
AACATTTGATGATGGCTATATTTGGCAGTATAACGCAGCAAAATTATTAGAAAATTATGGCTGGCGTGGTACTTTTTATATTTCTGCTGGTCTTGTTGGCAAAGAGTTTGAAAATATTTCTCTCATGTCGAAAGAACAAATTCACGAGTTATATAAGAAGGGACATGAAATTGGAAGTCATACATACTCACACATTAATGCAAGCGAGGTTTCTGTAGAAGAATACGAACAAGATGTGTTACGAGGCAAAGAAGTTGCAGGCATTGTGACAGAAAATTTTGCTTTTCCGCATGGTGACGATTCTAAAAAGGAAATTGTGCTAAAATATTATAAAACTGCTAGAGGGGTAAAAAACCCTTGCATAAACAATTTCTCAAGCAAGGAATTATGTGGCGTAATTTTGGTTTCAACAAATGATAATTACAAAGATTTACGACAACATTTGGATAAACTAAAGGCTAATGGAGGCTGGCTTATTCTTGTGATACATAACATTGATGAAAATCCAAGACTTAATATAGACCTAACAGAAAAGCAATTAACTTGGGTATTAGATCAAGTTAACCAAAGTGGTATACCTGTTAAAACGATTGCAGAAGTTTTGAGCGATGTTGAAACAAAGACTTGAGTATGTAGATATTTGGCGGGGAACAGCAATTTTAATAATGATATTTATACAAATCTTTGACTATCTTTCAAAGAAGAATATCTATACTGATGCCCCTTGGTATGTTTCTGCAATAAATTCTGTTACGTGGGTTCCGCCGGCCTGGCTTTTTACCTTCGTTATTGGTGCGTCTTTAGTTTTATTGATAGAAAAGTACTCTTACTTAAGTAAGGCGCAAATATTTAACAAAGCCGTCATAAAGTATGGCAAGTACATCATTATTAGTCTACCATTTACATGGTTTATGTGGGGTTTACACAGATATTTAGGCTGGGAAGAAGCTTTGCAAGGGTTAGGTCTAACTGCAATCTTTGCAGCCGCAATTCTTTTAGCCAAACCAAAAAACAAGCATCTCTTTAGTTTGATAATTGGCTTAGGCTTGCTGCATGCCTTACTTAATTCTGCAGATTTCGCCGCGCGAAATCTTTCTTTAGCGGCAAGTATTGCTGCAAATGCACTCTGGCGTGGCTGGTTTTCTGTTTCAAATTTGCTGCCATTTATGCTAGCTGGCGCAATGTTTTTCAAGCTAATAAGAAGCGGCAAATCTTTATACAAAATAGCTCTTTTGGCACTAGCTTTTATCGCCTTTGCTATTGTCCTGCATTTCAGCGGTTTCGCGATTGACTTTTACAATCGTTCTTTTAGCCATATTATATTTGGAATAGGGCAATCCGCGCTTATCGTTATTGCGACATTTGCTCTCTGGGATAAACATAAATCTGCAGCTTGGCGCCCCTTATCCACAATGGGAAAACTTGCATTTCCAATTTACATCGGACATTATTTGTTCATTTTGAAAACTCTTGAGTTAACAGGTCTTAAAGATACGTTTTCAGATACGATTTCAATTCTACTGACTATGATGTTGATTATCACAATTTATTTAATTGCTGAAGCATATTTCAAACTAAAGGCCTCTTTAATCGACAAAATCTGAAAGACCTGCTTGGCCACTTGTCTTTTTAATTCTCTTGAGAGCAGAATCTACTCTATCAGCAGAAAATTCGTGCCTTTCTACTAAAATTTGCTTTATTTTCTCCTCATTAGGCGATTTCCACTCAAGCGCATAGTCACTTGTTACGATTGGCTTGAGAAAAAGTTGCTTTAGTCTTTGGTAGTTTGGTATTTTATCAGCATAATCTGAAAATTTGCCTTCTCTAATAATTTTAAGAGCTGTTTTAGGTCCTATTCCTTGCACTCCGCCAGGATTGTAATCCGTCCCTATTAACAACGCTAATTCTACCAAACGCTCAATATCTATTCCCAAATAATTCAAACATTCAGCTAAATCTATAAGTTCTATGTCAATATCAACAATCTTCTCGTTTAGCTTTCTTTTTCCAGAAATCGTTAAATTTCTAATAAGGCGCGGGGCTGCAAACAGTAAGCTATCGTAATCTTGCGATGCAACCGCCCAAACTTCTCCTTTTAAACACATGTATGCGGCTTGCGCCTCTCCCTCCGCTATTGCTTGAACCCATGGCAAACCCATTGCAGTTAGCAGTTCCTTTGACTCTTGTACCATCTCTCTTGTAAGCCTAGATGTTTGCTGCGCAAATTTTCTTGCCTCTTCAAGCTCTCCTCTTTTTAACGCCTCTGCATATTTTATACGAGCTTCTTCGCGTATAATTTCTCTGGCTTCTTGCGTTGCTATTTTTTCTTCAGGTGCCTTACCATCAAAGACGAAAACTGGTTTAATGCCTGCTTCTATTAGGTTGATTGTTCTATAAAACAGGCCGGACAAATGTGAAGTGATGTTACCGCTGCTATCGATAAGAGGCTTACCATCAGCTTGCCTTATGGTAGCAAGAAATTGATAAAGTGAGTTAAAAGCGTCTATTGCTATTTTCTTGCTTCTTAGTTCTTCGAATGTAATTTTATGCTTTAGCAGCAGTTCTCTAAGATTAACACCCATTAAAAATTTTTTATAACCAAAGTTTTTAAGTGCTACTCGTCTTACGTGGCTCCTTTTTTTCATTAGATGTTACTCTCTTAAGATTTGGCAGATATTGAAGCTGTAAAATTGTATAAGCAACATCTGTGTCTTCGGGTTTAAGCTGGTTAATTCTTTCATTTATAAGTTCTAACACGGAATAAAGATTGCTACTACTATAGTATGCTAGTACTTCACAACCTTTAATTATTTTAAGTAGTTCGTCGCAATTGCACGCACCTGATATGTGCTTTTCAATCAAATCGCCAAAAGCGCCATCGTACTCCCTCTTAGCCAGTTGTCTCAGCTTTTTAACAGCCTTCGCACCAATACGCCATTGTTCAGTAGGGGGTAAATTTAGAAAATCTTCGAGGTATTTTGCTAATTCCATTAGCCTATTGCACGCCGCACGTCAATAACTTCAGCAGAGCTAACATTTAAAATTTGTTTTAATTGGTTTTCTAGCTCATCAAGATTAGACTTTGCTTCGTCAAGCAAGAATGTTATTATAATTGCTTTGAGGCCAAAAGCAACTGGCTCTTCTGCTATAGAATGTATCTGCTTTGCGCCAAAAGCTTTGATTTTATCTTCACAAGCTTTTTCTATCTTTGTCAGGTCTGCGCTTGGATCAGAAGGCATTATTTTAAGTCTTACAATGATATCTGCC
>JAWCLD010000026.1:3286-6363 GCA_038851215.1 Candidatus Nanoarchaeia archaeon
GCGATATTGAACTGCTGTTTTACGGCAAGTCCCACATCTAACAATTATGCTACCACACACAGGACATGCAATTGTAATTGCAGACTTGTCGTTTATGACTGCTTTTTGACATGATATACAAATTTTTGTTTCTGGCATAGGGAAGGCTTGAATAGATAACTTTTAAATGTTGCGCAAATTTCCAAAAAAACCTTTTAAGGCTCTTTTGCAAGAAAATGTCATGTTGCAAATAGCTTCCTTCCTTATTGACTTAATAGTAAAAATTGGCTATATAGGCTTGTTTTGCCTTAGTGCAGGTGAATCTGCTCTTCTCCCCATTCCAAGTGAAATTATATTACCATTTTCTGGTTATCTTGTGTGGCAAAACAAGATGGTTTTTAGTCTTGCGGCAACTGTTGCAATTTTAGGCCAATTGCTCGGTTCTGTACTTGCTTACGCTCTTGGCTATTATGGTGGCAGACCGCTTGTGCTAAGATATGGTAGATATTTCTTTCTCAGCAAAGCGCATTTTGAGCATGTTGAAAGGTGGTTTAACAAAAATGGTGCAATCACTGTTTTTATAGCAAGGCTTCTGCCCTTTGTTAGAACTGTAATATCTTTCCCAGCAGGCGTTACAAAGCTAAATTTTAGAAAATTTCTCCTATATAGTTTTCTTGGAATAGCGCTGTGGACAATAGCATTAATCTATACAGGAATTAGACTTGGCGAAAGTTGGCAAATTCTAATAGGGCTCTTCAATCGTTTTCAAATTATAATCATTTTCGCTTTGGCTGCATTCGTAGTCTGGTGGCTCTGGAAAGAGTTAAAGGAACAAGCGAATGAAAATCAAACAAATTCCTGAAGATTTTATTGTCGAGGAGCTAATTGAAATCCCTTTAGAAAAAAGCGGAAACCAAACTTACTTTTGGTTGACTAAGAAAGGTTGGACTACAGAAAAGGCATTAAGGGAGATAGCAAAAAAATGTCGTGTTTCATATAAAAGATTCAAGTTTGCGGGTACAAAGGACAAAATTGCAATAACAAGGCAGGCCGTCTCTGCCTTTAAAGTACCTGCAAAGGTGCTGCAAGAGGTTAAACTGAAGGATATTTCTATTGAAATTATAGGTTATGGAAACGTGCCAATCTCACTTGGCAAGCTTAAGGGGAACAAGTTCAAAGTTAAAATAAGAGATTTAAAGCCGGCAGAACTAACAAAGCTCAAGAAAAACCTTTCTGTTATTAAGAAAAGAGGCTTTAGAAATTATTTCGGAGAGCAAAGATTTGGTAAAGGCAACACGCATCTGATAGGAAAAGCTATCTTAAAAGGAGACTTGGAATCTGCAGTTAAGGAAGCAATCTGTTATGTTGGTAGAACTGAAAGTAAGGAGAGTAAAAAATTTAGGTTGTTAGCCAAGAAAAAATGGGGCAATTGGCAATTGCTTCTTGAAAAAATTCCTGAGCACTTGCATTTAGAAAAAGACTTACTCCTATGGCTAATAAAACACCCTACTGATTTTGCAGGTGCTTTAAGGGTTTTGCCAAAACATATTCGCAAACTATACATACACGCATATCAGTCTTGGCTTTGGAATTCTGCTGTAAGAATAATTAAAAAACTAACAAAAAAGACCCTTGCAGTGCCAGGATTTAATACAAAATTAGGTAAAGATGTATTTTCTAGAACAATCAAAAAATTACTTGACAAAGATAAGCTAACACTTGAAGATTTCAAATGCGCAAGGATGCCTGAGTTAGCTGTTGAAGGTGAAGTAAGAAATGTGACTGTCAAGCCTAAAAGTTTGAAAATCATTTCTATTAAAGATGATAATCTAAACAAAGGTAAAAAATCTGTTTTATTGCACTTCATTTTGCCAAAAAGTAGCTATGCTACAGTTTTGTTAGATGCGTTATTTGACGAGAAGCTATTAGCTTGAAGATATTGCTCTACTTTGATAAGGTCTTCAACACTTTCTACCTTTAACTTTTCATCCACAAGAATCGTTGGAAATTCTGTAACATTATAGGTTTTCAGGAGAATGTTCAGCGATGCAAGTCCGCTGTCTGCAGCTATAGGCACTAGCATAATTTCATTTCCCCATTTATCCTTTAACTCTTGCAGGAACGTAGCAAAAATACTCTGCTTGGTTCTTTCGTCTATGCTAGGGTCGTTGTTTTTGTAAAGATAAATAATGTTATGATAGGAGGCGTTACAAGAGCTTCTTATGTTTATACTGTTAATCCATATCAAAGTTCTTAACAAATCGTATCTTTTGTGCTCTAAGCTTATCTCTTCAGAGAGCTTAGACGCTGTTTGGTATTTTTCTAAAGTTTTTGCTTCTTCATAAATTCTATCTGCGAATTTGATGTTCTCTTCGATAACCTTTTCACAATTAGCCTTTTCGATGCTAAGGACATCACCTTGTATGCGCATGTCCATTATATCTATTTCAGAGCTTGCACATTGATTTGCTACTTTGGTTGTTCTAGCGCTTTCAAGAGCATAACCCAAAAGCAAGCCTATTCCAAATATTAGTATTGTTGCAAGCAGCGCCTGCCAGAAGACATGTTTTTGACTTTCAAACATTTTCCGCCTCAATTACCATTTTATATCGCCCACAAGCATTTTATAGATTGCTACAACAAGTATTAGCGGGTAGACCATTAGATAAAAAGTACCATATACGATTAAAGTTAAGAGATTTCTTTTTAGGAACTGACCTTCCTGTAAGCAAAACAGCCCTGTTAGAGTAAACATAAAGCCGAGGACAAATAGTGTTAGTCCGAGAAAATTTAGTACCGATGGCGTAAATGTAATGTCTGTAAAGATAGGCGTCTTTGCAATAAATGTGTATTTGGCAAAAAGAAATGTTCCTAAAAGACGCTGTAATGCTAGAACTGCGAACACCATTATTCCAAGCAGGCCGATAAACATCGACATAACAAAAAATGGTAGTATAAAATTTCCCAACATCCCCTTGCGGAAAAAGCATTTTTTATATTTCCAAATTGTCTGTATACCGCCAATGTCCCACCTTATTCTTTGCCTCCACCAATGTTTTATTTTTGTTGGAACATTTGTATAAGTTTTTGCAGCGAGG
>JAWCLD010000027.1:0-6323 GCA_038851215.1 Candidatus Nanoarchaeia archaeon
CGTGAATGCAAGCTCGAACCTTTCAGTGCCAGTTTATTACGCAGTTGCAGGTAAGTCTTATATTGATTTGATGGAAGGAAATCCTGATTTTGCGCTTCAGATTTGCACGACAGACGGTACACCAAACTTGACAACGAAATACGTTAGTTGGGCCTATAAGGCAGGCAATTCCACACATTTCAAACTTATTGGTGAGGCTGGTGGTACGGGCATAAATTATACACAGCCCATATATTCAGATGGCAATTGCTATTTTACACCTGCAAACTGGAACTTTTACGATCAGACAGCAGTTTATCCTGGTTTAGTATATGCTGTTGTTTCTGACGACAACGATATCACAAAAGATGATACCTGGATAGAAATAAGGCCTATAGGAAATAATAATGTTCTTCTTGGCTCTTACAACCTGAATAATTTTGCAGCAACATTAAATGAAATTAACGGCAACATAGCGGTAATTGTTAATAGTATAACTGGCACAACAGCAAGTGGTAGCCAAACAATTTATCCTGGTGGAACAGCCGTCAACAAGCAAGCCATTGTGCTCGGCGTTTGTCAACCAACGGCAAATCTGTGGGGTTGGAATTGTGCGAGCTCAAACTTAACTTACCCTGGCGTTTTGAACAATTTGTTTACTGGAGTGATTCCAAATCAAAATAATGCTTATACACGATATTTGTTAGTAAATGGGTTTAATTATAGCTTTTGCATTGGGCCTGATATAGCAGTAACTTCTCTAAATGTAACACCAAGTAGTGTATATCAGAGCGAAAACGCCTTGCTAAATGCTACTGTACAAAATCTGGGCAATGTAAATTATACAGGTACTATTAACATAGGCTTTTTCGATGGTGCAACGTATTTGGGTTACGCTACAATAAATGGTTTAAATCGTGGCGAAACAAAGTATGCCGCATATAATTATGATACAACAGGTAAACTTTCAGGCAATCACACAATGCTCGCAAGGATTAGCTTTAACGGCGGCCCTGGAAATTGTAATACTAGCAACGATGAAAGTACTACTAACCTGACAATTAAGAAAACGTACAATATAACAGTTTTGATCAACAATACTGTTGGAACAATATTTGATAGACCAGGCAGACCTTACAACGTAACTATAATTGCAGATGATTCTGATGGCAACGATGCCGCAAATGTTACAGTTAAGCTGACAGAAAGGAATGGTCTAAACCTCTTCGCACCGGTACAGGCCTTTGATGCAGAAGGTGAAAGGCGAGGCGCTTCCTCTCTAGCGTCGTTGGTAACGTTAACGAACAGCTCTGGCATGGTTGATTTTGCCATTATACCTACTGGAAATAAGCTTTATCTGCCATTATACAGCAATGAGAATGCAACCGACCACATTGGAAATTATAGTTTATATATAGAGCTGTACGACAAGAGCGGAACTGAAAAATTGCAGCTTTATAACGTAAGCTCTGATTCGTTAATAGACCAATATAATTTAACTTTGGCGAATCACACAGTACTGGATCCAACGCTAGCCGAAGAGAATACTATTTATGTGTACAACCACAACAGGTGGGTAAAAATAATAGTTGAATTCTTTGTGCAGGTATTTGGAAATGTACAAAAATGGATCGCACCATAATATTTGGTTTGGCGCTAATCGCGAGTATAGCACTGCTAATGCCTGTAGCAAATGCAACAATAACACTTGTACAAATAGTGAACTCTACTGGCAATGCTATGAATTTGAGCCATGACGATCAGACGCAAAGTTACGCTGATGGTTCAATAGAAAATCAAAACGCCTTTGTAAAAATTTGCTCTACAAATCCAAACTCAGATTTAGTTGGCAAGTACGTTGGTCTTTTTTATCGTGAAGGAGGTATTTCGCAACCCGTTCATATTTTGCCAGCTCTCGTTTCTTCAACAAATATAATTAACAATTGTGCAATTATAGATTTAGATTTAGGGTTCTTGGCAGCGCGCTACCCAGCAATTCCAGCTATTGGAATTAGCTCTTCCCCGACCATGGCTTCGCCAACATATTATTTTCCTTGGCTTGACGGTTCGGGCGGCATGTTAGCAGGCAATTTCACATTTGTTTATAACGAAGTTAATGCGACTACTATTAATTTTACAATTAAAAATGCGCTGGACGAAAACTTATCACCCATAGGCATCAATAAACGCTTTATTCTCGTCAGCTTAAGGAGGTCAAATGGTATTGCGGATAGCGCTGCACAGCTAGGTATAAATGAACCTGTACTGCTAAGTTGGAGCAACAAGCCGGGCTATTACTTTTCAATTAATGGTATTCCTTTTGGCAGCCCTGTATGCAAAGACGGTGAAGTTTTATGTTCGGATAGAGTTTGCAGACCCGCAGACAAATGTGTTCCTCTTTATTGTAGCAATGGTACTGCCAATGGTGTTTGCGAATACGGAGAGGGTTGTGGCTGTCCTGATTGTGACAGACAACAAGATAGTTGTGAGCAGGGTCTAATTTGTATTAGTGGTGCTTGCGGGAAAGAAGTAAAACCTAGTGGTGGCGTAAGTGCACCATTTAAATGTATTTGGAACAATACATATGATGGAGGTTTAATTGCTAATGAACCAGTAAAATTGTTTTTTTTCCAAGAATGTACACTACTGCGCGAGGTTTCAATTGTGTTAAACGAAACTGTCAAACAAGCTAATATAGTTGTATTTGGAAATAATAGTATTATAGAACCGCCACCACCAAATCCACCTTCAGGTACCGTTATTGATTATTTCAAATTCCAACATAATATACCTGATGATAAGTTTAGCAAAGTTGTAATACAATTCAAAATTCCAAAAATGAAATTGAAAGCCAATGGCTTTAGCGTTGGAGATATAACGCTACGAAAATTTACCATAGATGGATGGAAAGTTTTCCCAGCCACCTTCGTTTCAGAAGATAATGAATTTTATTATTTCGAGAGCAAAACTGACACTTTGAGCCTCTTTGTAGTTGTTGGGGAAAAGGCGGCTATGCCAATTGTAACCCCAACCCCATTACCTATTATAGCGCCGCCTGCACCATCAAAAGCTGTCTCAGCGATTCCTGTTGTTCCTTTAGCAATAAGCACATTAGCAATAATAACAATACTTGTGCTTGCATATCGTTATTATATTCGCAGAAAACCAAAACGATTCGAGGTTAAAATAAAGGCTAGAGCTCCTGAGCAGCCGCCACTAAAAGCAACAGAGCTGCAACTACGCTTAGCGCAAATTCAAAAAGAAGTTGCTGAAATGGAATCGAGGCTAAAAGGCAAAAGATGAAAAAAACAAAAGCTTTTTTGTTGACTATGATTATTGTGCTAATTACTTTGCTAGCAGGACTGTTTGCAGCCAATCAAAGAATACCTGTAGGCGCAGTTTTTGGTACACCAACAGCGCCGTTTGAATGTATATGGGCAAGTAAATATGATGAAACCGCACTACCTGGCTATCCAATAAAACTTTTTTATTATCATGAATGTACGTTACTAAATGAAGTTTCTATTGAAGTTTCCGCGCCTGTAACAGGTGCCAAAGTAAAAACATTTGGTAATGTAACATTAACGGCGGCAGAAGGTACACCTTCTGGAACAATTTTGGGCGCTTTTAGGTTTGAACATAATATCCCAACAACAAAACTGGCTAAAATTATTTTACAGTTTAAAGTACCGCAAACTGAGTTAGCAGCTAAAGGCTTCCGAACAAATGAGGTACAACTTAGCACCTTTACGACAAATGGGTGGATTGGCCTTGAAACAAAGGTTGTTGCAGAAGATAGCAACTTTGTATATTTTGAAAGCAGCGCAACAACTTTAGATTTGTTTGCAGTTGTTGCAACAACCACACAAGCTATACCACCACCTTCATCAATAATTGTACCGCCACCAACGCCGCAACTCCAAACTGCAATGCCAATAGTTTTGCCTGCAGTTCCGCTCGTACCTTTAGCCCTGGCAATCTTGCTCATGCTGATAATCGTTGTTTTGGTCTATCGTTACCAACAATATGCACCTGTACGCAAAACCGTGCCTTCATTGCCAAAGGCGCCAATACTCAAATTCACGAAACTTACACCAATTACAATGCCTGATATGCCAGTATTGCCACCTTTTACAGAAAAGTATGTAACTAACCCCGAGCTGGTCCGTCTACAAGCTATGCTAAGAAAAATTAGAGAAGAAATAGTTAAAGAAGAAAAGGCTAAAAGGGAAATTAAAATTATAAAGACTAAAAAAGAAGCCGAGATAGCGCAACCTTCAAAATTGCAAACAAAAAAAGCAAAAAAAGCAAAAATAGATAAAGCAAAGTTGTCTAAAGCACTCAAGGAAGTCGAGGAAAAATTACGTAGCGAAAAATAAGTTAATATTAATAGCAAAATATATAGTAAAGTATATAAAATTAATTTTTGAGTAATTTTTATGCAAAAATTAAGGTTTCTCACGGTTCCGGTGATGTTGCTAGCAATATTGTTGCTATGTAGCACAGCAACACACGCAAAACTAATTCCTTCTTTAGGAGAAAGCAAAACTAATATTTTTACCCATACGCATGCGCACGAAGCAAATAGTTATGTACCTTTCGATGCGATTATAATTTTACAATCAGAAGACATTAACAAAACAAAAGAAGTTGTAAATTTTATTAAGGCAAAAGGTGGCGTTGTTTCAATTGTTTATATACCTAATACACTTGTTGTTTTAAAATTACCCCAAAACGTTGAAAATGAATTAATTTCAAAATATAAAGTAGAAGTGTTTAGAGATGCAACAAAGCTTACTAAGTTAAGCAAAATTTCCAAAATAGGCGCGACTTTGTTATCCGCCCAACTATCTGGCAAATATGCTTCTCTGCCTACTAATCTTTCTTTTGATACTAACGATCTATTTATAGCGCCAGATGTTCCTACAAAAGAGCTTAAATTTTCACCATTCAGGCCGCCTGGCAGCTCAGGCTACCCGCCGCCAGCAAGCTCTTCTTACACTAGCTATTATATGGTGGGTGATGTATTTGCCTCTGTGATTTTGATGGAAAGTAATGGAACAATCGACCCTAATGAGGAAAATTGGACCCAAGAAGAAGAGGATGCTGTTGATTCATACGTTGCACAGGCGTTTAATATGCTTGTAAATCATGCAACAAATTATAATATTTCCTATCCTCTAACATTTTGGACTTATCCAAATCATTTAAAATTGGAAACAAGCTATGAACCTGCTCATCGACCTGCGGGCGACGCATCGCTGTGGACAAATGAAATTTTTAATCAATTGGGCATTCCCGGTTCAGGTTTTATAACTCGAGGAAGAAATTATGCCAATATGTTGCGAACAAATTATTCAACAGATTGGGCATTTACAATTTTTGTTGCAGACTCATCAGCAAAGCCTCCTTCTTGGAGTGCATGGGCATATTTAGGCGGTCCTTTTGAGCATGTAATTTACCCTACTACTCTTTCGTATATAATAGTCCATGAAACTTTGCACATATTTTGGGCCCTCGATGAATATACGGGTAGTGGAGATTGTAGGAGTTCTGCCGATTGCACGCGGACATCAGGTATTTTAAAAGTGGAAAATCAGAATTGCCAATTTAACTGTGCTATAAATCAAGCTTGTATAATGCGCGCAGCAACACCGTCTTTATGTGTTTATACCGCAGGTCAAGTCGGCTGGCGAGATCTAAATCAAAATGGAATAACAGATTCTATAGAATATCTCTATAACCCTACAGATTCTGATAATGACAGCGATGGTATTTTAGATTATTGGGACATCGACGACGATAATGATAGTGTACCGGATAATGAAGATGCTTGTCCAAAATCGGTCGGCTATCCTGCGTATAATGGTTGCAGCCCACCAACCCTTAATGTTGACGTAAATTCAAGTAGTGTGCAAGTAGGCGAAACTATTAGGATTTCAGCAAATGCAAATGATAATTTCGAAATCGCAACTTTAGAAATTTTTGTAGACAATTTAAAGCAAACAGATCTTATTTGCTCCGGTATTGGAACTACTGATGCGACTTGTTATAAAGATTTAAGTTATGCTGTTCCAGGGACTCATACGTTCTATGCGACTGCAAAAGACGATAATAACGAAACTAGAGACCCAACAACAGGCGAAAAGAACTTTGAAATTTTACCAGACTCTACAAATCCATTGATAAATGTAATGGGCCCAACAGGTCAGGTTGATATAGGACAGCAAATAACAATTGACGCAACCGCTTCAGATAACTTCCAGCTTTCATGGATAGCAATCTACCTTGACTCTAATGTTGTTAAAAATTGCACAATTTCTGACAAGAACGGTAATTGTGTT
>JAWCLD010000028.1:0-5866 GCA_038851215.1 Candidatus Nanoarchaeia archaeon
TGCAAGCAAGATTAGACCTAAAGCCAATAAAATTAAGCCACTGATATCTTGTATTGTTTTTTTAAAGTGCTCAGAGCCAACTTCGTGCTTAATCACAGCAATAGATAACATTGCTCCTGCAAGTGCACCGAGGAAATATGCAAGTATTTCAGGTACACCATGCAAGAAATAACGAAATAAGCCTGTAGATATCGCGCCAGTATAATTCACCGCAGTTACCACACCAGTTGTCTTTGTAACAGCAAGCGAAGTTCTAACAGTGTCGCCAACAGCAACCCCAATAACAGAAGCATTCCAGGCGAGAATGAACATTGCACCAGCACCAAAGACAAATGAAAATAAGATTGTCAGCGCAAGAACTTTAACATTATTAGTTAAAATCGCTAAGAAAAAATCTTGCGAAATTGCGCCGCCCGACAATGCCAAATTAATTTCTTTTATCGTGTTTAATTGTATATAAAACAAATCTTTTAACATGTCGGACGGTAAAAATACGAACCAGAAAGCTGTTGCTATACTCAAACCAACGAAAAGCCATATAAAAAACATTAACAGTTTGTCTCTATCTTTCGTATAATCTTTTAATGCGAATATAATATTTTTCAAATACGACGATGTAGATTCTTGTTTTTTCTTTTCGAAGCCTACTACTCTCCAAAATAGTGGCATAGTAAGTAAAGTTACTAGAACAACTGCAACAAGTGCCGCATGTGAAGGAAACATCCAAAGAGCAAAAAATAATGCCAGACTAGTATAAACAAATGCTATCGGCAGAACATAAATGGGCTTTCGTTCTGCAGTCTGCACCGGTATGAGCTCTTCTAAAACCATTGCAAGTAGCCAACATATTTTTCAAAGAAGCAATTTAAATATTTTTTGAAACAAGAGATTCTCAAGCAATAATTATTTGAGCAATACTTCTACAAATCTCGCATAGGCTGGCCTAGTAATAAAAACACCAATAGAAGCACCAATTATTGTTATGATTGCAAAGCCTTTAAGCATTGTAGAACCTATCGCCCATAGAGGTAACATAGCAGCAATAAGCGTGGCATAGGAGCCAAAGACTATGAAGAAGGCGCGCTTCATGCGCTCTTTCCAACCTCCTTGTAATTTTTCTCCAGATATCGTTTCATCTGTTATGATAATTTGAGCATCTACACCAGTTCCAACAGCAGCGATTATTGCAGCAATTGCCGCAAGATCAATGCTCCAGTGTATTAGAGCTGCAAGCCCGAGTATGATTAAGACTTCGGAAAAGCCCGTTACAAGCACAGCTGTTGCAATTTTTAATTTTCTATAACGGGTAAAAACGATTGCTGCCACCGCAATTAATGCACCAATTATAGAAATAATGGCATATTTTAAGAACTGTTCACCAAGCGTTGGCGATACGATGTCTGTTTTGACGATGCTTAACTTTACTGGTAGAGCACCAGTTATTAGTATAGTTTGCATTTGTTTCATTCTTGCGAGGGCATCTTGTGCTGCAGCTTCTTTAGTGTTACCTACCCCAGGACCTTGTATTACGAAAGATGTAGCCTCAATACCACGAAGACTTTCAGATATGTATAGAGATTCGACAAGCTCGTTGTCTAAATAAAGGTCAAGCTTTTTTTCCAAATATATTTCATTGCCAACTTGAATCGTGCCGAGCTTCCTAGTAATTTCAGAGTGTCTTTTTGCAGACTCAGGACTTACGTCAACCTTAAATTGATACTGGCAAACCCATTCACCATTGCCTTGCTGATTACAAGTTTCGATAAAAGCGCAATCAGCAGACCTGCAGACTTGCCTAATATCCGCACCACCTACGAAAACAGTTTCGTTTCCGATTTTAGCCTCGAACTTTCCCTGCTGTGCAACTAAATTAATGGCTTGTTGCTCAGTGGTACCAGCCATTTCAACAAGTAGAAAACGATCCCCTTGTAAGTTAGAAATTTGTCTGACAGAAATGTCTTTCAAACCAAAAGCATTGAGTCTTTTTTGCGTTATTGCTGTTAAGTCATCAAATTGTTGTTGCGTGAGCTCGCTATCAGGCTTAAGCACAACGCGCACGCCACCAACCAAATCGAGACCTTGCTTTAGGTTGCTTTTTGGTACATCACCAACTTCTATTCCTATAAAAGTTTGGTTGTTTTTTTCCTCTACAACGAAGCTATAGCTACCCTTATTTGTTTCGAGCCTTATAATGTCATTAGGCTGTATGCCAGAAATTGCCCTTTCATAATCAGCAACGTTTTTAATAGATATACCATTAATAGATGTTATTTTTATATCAGGTTGGAGACCATTTAATTCGGCACTGCTATTTGTTGCAACAGAATTTATTAAAACTCCTTGCGCACCAATTTTAGGGTTTATCGCAACAATCGAAGCCACAAGAAATAAAATTAATAGCAAAGTTCTCCAATTAAAGAAAAGTTCTTTGAGTTTAGACATTTTGTTGTTTTTTCTCCTTTAGTTCTAAATACCAGCGCAATGTACCGACATTTTGCACCCAGGTATTTGGAATATCTATAAGTAAACCGATTATTAGGATTGCCGAAATCTGTTTCAAAACTTCTGCGGGAGAAACAATCCACAATACTGTTAGGGCCGCAATAGCAGTGAGTTGCATAGTCATTCCAGTCTTGACTGACGATTTTACACGCTCAAAAATTTCACCTTCAGTTCGCTTCAACATTCTTGTAGCAAGCAATATATCTGTATCAATGGAATAGCCAATAAGCATCAAGAGCGCAGCAATACCTGCAATAGATAATTTTATTCCAAGTAAACTCATTATAGCTAAAGTTCCAATAAGATCGCAAACTGCAGCAAGTATAACTGTAAATGAAGGAATGAGTTGCCTAAAATAAATCAAAACAACAATTATCATTAGCACAAAAGCAATAACAATCGCTTTCAATGTGGATTGCCAAAAAGCTGTGCTAAAACCACTACTAACCTCTTCGATAGTGTAAGTTCCTTTTGTAAGTTCTATTCCTGTTACTTTACTTATTGCAGTAAGTACTGCATCTGTGTCTTCTGTTCTCTCAAGCGTGAAACTATACCCTAAGGCCCCGACGCCACCAATAGCTTGAAGCCTTTTTACAGAAACGCTACTGCCCAGTTCTCGTGAAAGAGCCTTTTCTACAGCTACAATATCTATTTTTTTATCAGAGTGTACTGTTACAAGTAGACCACCTTTCAAGCTTATGTCTTTAGCAATGAATTCCCCAGTTTGAAGCTTATGAAACAATAAAACACCACTAAATATAATCAACATAGCAATAGTAATAGCAACGAGTTGCTTATACTTTTGTTCATATACGCGCTTTATCAAAGCAAACATAACTTTGTGTAGAGGAACAAATTTTAAAACTTACCTATATTTCTTTACTATATGTATTTCCTATTAATAGCTCCTGATGGTAAAATCTTTTTAGTACAAAAAAATAAGCAGGCATTCTCAACACATCTCGGCGTAATTAACTTAAGCAAATTAAAGGCTGGCAAAATCAAATCTAGCACAGGGCAAATTTTCTCTGTTGTAAAACCAACTTTTGCAGACCTATTACAATACAGTAAGCGAGGACCTGCAGTTGTGCTGCCAAAAGATGCCGCAGCAATAGTAATGTACTCAGGTTTAAGCTGTGGAGATTTCTGTATTGATGTAGGAACGGGAAGTGGATGGCTTGCAGCAATACTTGCAAATGCTGTTGGCCCAAAAGGCAAAGTTGTTACGTATGAAACAAAGAAGGACTTTCTGCAACTGGCAGAGAAAAATTTCAAGTTTTTTGGATTTAAAAATATAAAAACAAAACTGCAGGATGCAACACAACAAATCGACGAAAAAAATGCCGATTTGGTTACAGTTGATATTGCTGAGCCTTGGCTTATACTGCCACAAGCGCAAAAAGCTCTTAAGAAAGGAAAGTTTTTTGTTGCATATTGCCCGCAAATCACACAAGTTCAAGAATTTGTTAGCAATTTGAACAGGTATAGTTTTAGACTGGAAAAAATTCTCGAAATTCACGAGCGAGAATGGAAAATTTATAATAAAATTTGCAGACCGCAGCATGATGCTCTAACACATACCGCGTTTTTGGTATTCGCACGAAGAATTTAAAATATTACTACACAAGTTTTTTTGGGGCCGTGGTCTAACTTGGTTAGGACTTGCGCTTCGGGTAGGCTAAAGTTTGACACTATTTCCGCGGAAAAGTGCACAATCCCAGTTCAAATACAGAATACCTATCCACAGGTTTCGGCTAGAAACTCTGGGCGGCCCCACTTCCATTCAATTGTTGTTTTATGCTTTCAGCAAGTTTTATGCTGCCCAAAACCATAGCTAATTGCTTTGTGTCAGCTTTTCCCAAATCAGCTATGGTTTTATAACCAGCTTGGAAAAGCTTTCTAGCCCTCGCTCTCCCAATCCCTTTCAGCTTAATAAGATGCAAAAGCTCTTCTTTGACGCCATAATACATTCTTATTCTTAATTTCCTACACATGCTTGAAACTTCACTTTTTCCAATCAATCTTGCTAACTCCCCAATCGCATAGAGAAGCCAATCCGCAATTTCTCGCTTGCTATGGAGCTCTCCAGGCGTTACAGAGTATTTTTTGTAAAGCCAGTCTTCACCAATTTCATTACACCAATCTTCAAAGGCTAGCGCAGTCTTGACAGAGTCGAGAAAATCTTCATATTCTAAATCCCATTCCTTAGGTAAGGGCATCATTAGCTTACTTTCTCTAGTAGCCAATTCGTTCATAATAAAGTCGTATTCTCGCTTCTTCACCCTCAACTGAGGCGAAAGTTCTGATGAATACGAAATTAGCTGCAGAAGACCGAATTCGTTTGCAGAATTTTGTTGTATGGCTTTAATGAACTCATGTGCAGTTGAAGGATCGATATAAAGCTCGGAGATTCTCTTACCAATCGTTGTTGCTTCCAAACCATTTACAGTTTCAAAGATAAAATTCCACTTTATTAGCTGCTTAACTATTTTCAATAGCTTCTCCTTTATTAAGCCTATATCTTTATATTGATAGCCCCAAAATGTTGCGGCAAAAAAGTTTTCTAGCTCCTCTCTGCTGGAAACAGCATTTGTAGCTATCAGTGCTAATGTGTGCATTCTTAATACCGGCTCAACTGCAAGCTTACTCTGTATCTGCTCGGGCTCGCCTAGCACAAATCGATTATACAGTTCTCTAGCTTCCCTTTCGGAATGTGCGAGCAACACAGACTCGCCTTCCTTATCATATCTTGGTCTTCCGGCGCGGCCACGCATTTGTTCGTATTCCAATACGGGTATAAAAACAAAACCAGAACCAGGATAATATCTGCGCGCATCTCTAATAATAACGCGGTAAGCAGGTAAATCGACACCTGCTGCAAGCGTTGGCGTCGCGGCAATTATTTTTATTAGTTTGTTTCTGAACGCATCCTCTACCAAAAAACGTTGTTTTGCAACAAGACCGGCATGGTGAAATGCACTACCTTGCTTTATGCACTCTGAAAGACGTTTGCATTGTGGAGTTGGATACTCTAAAGATTCAAGCACAGCTTTAGAAAGTTCTTCCAAAGCATTAATTTCTTCTTTGCTTAAGGTCTTTTTAACGACCTTTGCACATTTCTCCGCAATTGCCTCTGCATTCCGCCTGCTTGCCGCAAATATCAGTGCTTGCTTACCAATTATCGCAGTATTTTCGGCGATAAGAACTTCAGCAACGTCATCTCCAACTATTTCCAAATGAGGTTTTTCCTCAAACCAAACTTTATTTTCATAATAAACGCCTTCGTGTAGCTTAACCGGACGAAAATCGCTTTTGATAACCTTTGCATTCAGCCAACCTGCTAGCTCGTTAGCATTTGCAATCG
>JAWCLD010000029.1:0-4808 GCA_038851215.1 Candidatus Nanoarchaeia archaeon
AAAACAGGAAAAACTTATACTCGGCAATTTCTTTAGTGGCCAGTAGCCATGTGCCTCCTTCCGGCCGGCGCCGAGGTCGGCCGGAAATTATAATTAATTTTTTATAATAATTTGTTCGCTTAATTAAGCTTATGCATAAAGCTTAACAACCCTCATGTTGTAAATATTGAAATGGCGGAAAAAGTTCCAGAAGCTACAAGGGAAAAAATACAAGAGCTGCAACTATTGCAACAGCGCTTAACTGTTTTTACAGCTCAAAAGCAACAACTGCAAATACAGCTTGCTGAGCTTGATAACGCGTTAGCCGAGCTTCAAAAGGCAAAGCCTCCTGTTTATCGCTTGCTTGGCGAAATTTTGGTTGAAAAATTACCTGATGAGTTGAAAGCTGAGCTGAAAGAAAAAAGAGATGAAATAGATTTGAGAATTAAAACGATAGAGAAGCAAGAATCTAAGACAAGGGAAAAAGCGCAAGAACTACAGAAAGCTATCGCTGAGTTATTAAAATAAAGTTTTTTACACCTAACAATCTAAGTTGTCAGCACGGCTCTTTAATCAAAAATTTTTACTGGCTAATATTCGAACAGCCAATTTAGTAAACCTTAAAAGACATTCTCTTTGAAATTAAGAAAGATTGGAGGTCGAACCGCTTGAAAAGGCAAAATGGGAACAATGGACGAAATTCAAGAGCTTCTAACCACATTGCTCCAAGATACCTCGCTGTCCAAAAACATTAGAGTTATTCTAGACGAAATTGCTGAAGAGCTGCGTGACGACAAAAATATCGACCTGAAAATCAATTCTGCACTTCAGAAAGTTGAAGACCTTTCGTTAGATCCTAATTTATCTCCTTATGTTAGGACGCAAATCTGGAATTTGACAACATTGTTAGAAAGTGTGCAAAAAGAATCGTAAAAAGATTTATTAATTACAAGTAAACCAAGGGTTTATGGCTTTAGAAAAATCCACTTTTATTTTTATAATTACATTGATATTGGCAGTTGGTCTCGTAGCCGTGACTTTTGTAAAGCCTAACGTTGTTAGCGTCAACCCAAGTGAAGAGCCGAAAACAATTGATGTTTGGGCAGACGGTAAAGCCTCTGCAGATCCTGATTTAGCAGATATTTATGTTACTGTTGAAACTAGGGCAACAACTGCTGATGAAGCACAATCACAAAATGCAAAAATAGTGAACGATCTTAGACTCGCCTTAACCGCTACGGGTTTAACTAAAGACATTACGACTACTTCGTTTAATTTGTGGCCTGAATATAGTTACGCAGAAGAAAAACCGTTGTTAGTCGATTATGTTGTAACACATAGTTTAAAAATTAACACTGAAAAAGTTGTTGCAGTTGGTAAAATTCTTGATGTCGCAACAACATCAGGCGCTACAAGAATAGAGTATGTGCAATTTAGCCTTTCTGACAAAAAAATAGAGGAGCTTAAAAAGCAAGCTTTAGAGAAAGCGTTACAAAAGGCAAAAGATAAAGCAAAATTCATAGCATTTGCTGCAGGCGTAAGTCTTGGCCGCGTTGTTCATATAAGCGAAACTACAGGATATTATCCTTCAATCTATACCCGTGAAAAAATAACAGCTAGCGAAGAAGTTCCGACACAGATAATAGCGGGTCAAATTGAAGTTACGGCGACGGTAGCAGTAAGCTACGCTATAGAGTAATTTTTAAACTATTTTTGCTTCTTTTTTTTGCGCCCGTAGCTCAGTTTGGATAGAGCACTTGCCTCCTAAGCAAGGGGTCACCGGTTCGAATAATGAAACTACGTTAGTAGAGCCTTGTAAGGAAATCCGGTCGGGCGCGCTCAAAACTTTTAAAATATCTTTTTGAAAGTTTAATATGCGCCGATAGTCTAATGGTAGGACCGAGGCCTTCCATTGGCTTGAGCCATGAGGAAAGTCTCTGATCTGGGTTCGAATATTCGATGCTCGAGCAAGAAAATCCCAGTCGGCGCATTTTATAGAATAGTTTAAATATTTACTATACTAAACAATAAGCTAATGAAAGTTGCAGTTCTTTATACTGGCGGAAAAGACAGCACCCTTGCTCTATATAGAGCTATACAACAAGGCCGCGAAGTCGTCTGCTTAGTTACATTAAGGTCGGAAAATCCCATTTCATACATGTTTCATACCTCCAATATAGATTTGGTAAAAAGCTTGCAAGCAAAGGCAATTGGTGTGCCAGTAATTTTCAAAAAAACAAAAGGAATAAAAGAAGAAGAACTTAAGGATCTCAAAGCAGCTCTACAAGAGGCTATTAAAAAATATAAGATCGAGGGTGTTGTTTCAGGCGCAAATGCTTCTGAATATCAACGCTATAGAGTAGAAGCTGTATGTGCCGACCTCGGACTTAGAAGCATTGCACCATTATGGCACTTAGAACCTGAACAATATATTACAGAATTCATCAAAGAAGGTTTTGAAGCTATTTTTGTTTCTGTTTCAACTGGTGGTATGGGACCTGATTGGCTTGGCCGTAAGTTCGATTTGCAAGCCCTAGACGACTTAAAAAAACTACGCGCTAAATTTGGAGCACACATTGGAGGTGAAGGTGGCGAATATGAAACTTTTGTCATCGACGGACCTGTTTTTAATAAAAAAATTGAAATTATAGACGCGGAAAAAGTGTGGGGCCAGGACCGCGGCATTTATGTTATCAAAAAAGCCAAGTTAGTAAAGAAATAGAAATTAAGTTACTATATCAGAGCAACTTCAATTTTCCAGTTATCTTGTCAATTTTCTTTTCGTCGTCAGGCCCTATACCAACAGCGGTCTTTGTACCTGGTTTCAATTGTGTTAAACCTGCATCTGAAATTAGTACAGAAACTAATTTTGCCTTGGAAGCCTTTTTGTACAGTTTTAGAAGCTCTTTTTCAGAATTCACTTTAACGACGATTTTTTTAGCACCTTCAGAATCCCATTTTTCAACGAGCTTAGAGTTTGATTTAAGCACAGCCTTGACAGCTGCATGACTTGCTTGTGCTGCCAATTTACCTTTGCCAATACCTAAGTCTGTCCGCAAAACTAGCACTTGTTTTAGCATGTTAGCTATTTTTCTATAAGTGCGAACTCGGCCCCACAATGTAGACACTTTACGCGCACATTGATTTTGTATATCTGTGATGTTGGTATAACGCTTTTAGTTGCGCCAAGGGCTGCAGAACCACATTTTGGACAAGTTAGACTTGTTTTTTGCTCCATAGCTTGTATCTCCTTTTTGCCTCACAACTATTACATATTCTGCGCGTCAATAAATGCTTTTCCTTGTTAATTGCTATTTGTAAGAAATGTGCAGTTTTGCCACAATAAAAGCATATTGCGGATCGATTTATTACACTATAGAGTTTTTTGAGCAGCTCTGGCGCTTCACTAATTTTTATTGTTATATGCTGAACCATTTTATTATAGCCTTTCCATTAGTGCAGCTACCATTAATGGTAGTAAAATTGTAGCTTCTCCTTCTATTGTAATATGTTTGGCTGCCTCTTTTAGTTTGCCCCAGCTTATTGCTTCTCTCGTCTGAGCTCCTGACAAGCTTCCATCATACTCAACTGCTGTAGTAATATAAACTGCATACTCTAATCCTTTATGAAATTGCGCCCACCAAATTGTATGATGTTTTGATATACCTCCACCTATTATCAATGCACCAAGTTTTTTGGCGTCAAACGCTATGGCTGCAAGTTGATCCTCATCGGCTAAAACATCTAGTTTGAAATCTTTATTCTTTTGCGAAAAAAACCAAGCCTGACTGCCGACAGCCCCATCTGTTATGCCTGGAACGAAAATAGGAATGGAATTTTTCCAAGCCCAATAAAGAATTGAAGACTCTTTATTCGCTTCATTTTGTAGCGATTCACCAAGAAAATGACATAATTCTGCAGAAGAGATTACTTTTCTTCCAGATTTGTAAATTTTCTCCAACACTTTTGTTACTTTATCCTCTATAATAATACCGTAAGATTCATTTGGTATTAAAACATTGCCAAGTCTATTGATACCTCTTTTATGTAGTTTTTTATCATCGAGGGCAAAATCTCCATGATAGTATTTTTTCCAGACTCTTGCATAATCGTGATCTAATAAGCCACAAGTAGTTATTATTACGTCAACTAATTTGTTTTTAACTAAATCTTTAATAACGCCGCGAAGGCCTGTTGAAATTGGCGCGCCAGGCATTGATAGTATTTTAGTACAAGCTTTATCTTTTATCATTGACTCTAAAATATCGACACCAACAGCGACCTTTTTGGCGGAAAAGCCCCCTGCCGCACGCATCTCATCTATTAAATTATTTGGTGTTTTTACTTTGCCCAAATTGATATCTTTGACAGCTATCATCGTTTCTTTTAATTGAATTCATACTTTAAAAATACACCTGTGGCAAATTAAAATATGCAAAATTTCTTATTGCGGCAAGGATGTTCCCAAATAACAATACTTTGCTCGTTGCTTTTGCCTTCATTATTTGCACTATCTTTAGCTTTTGCATAATAGTAGTGTGCAGGTCCAGTTGAAGAATAAGAAATTTCGTAGCTACACGTCGCGCTCTTTCCGCTAACAGGACAACTCTTTACAACAGTAGAATCAATTACAATACTAATTTCTGCAAGATTATAGTTATCATTTGCGTTTACATTGATTGTTATTGGTTCATTTACAAAAACAGGTTGTGGGTTAGCACTTATAATAAGAATAGGATTGCTTAAGTCAGCAACATCAAAGCTTTGTATCGAAGTTTGTGCAGTATTTCCAAAAGAGTCAGAAGCTATAGCATAATAGCTATGTGTAC
>JAWCLD010000030.1:0-4516 GCA_038851215.1 Candidatus Nanoarchaeia archaeon
TACTGGTGGCTGGGCTAGCACATGTGGTATTAATGCAGAGCAGAATTATGTTTATGCAAACATAACTAATTTTGGAAGTATATTTGCGCCGATGGGTATACCAAACCAGGCCCCGCAAATCAGTTTAAATCTACCAGCTAATGGTACGCAGTTTAACAATACACAAAACATCAACTTTAATTTCACCGTAATAGATGATTTTAACACAACATTAAGCTGTTCAATCTATCTTGACGATGTGTTAAATGATACAAATATCTCAACAAAAAATAACACATTGACAAACTTCTTGATTAACGGAATCTCTTATGGCCCGCATAACTGGAAGATTAATTGTTCTGATGGGCACATGTCAAACGTATCTGAAACGAGGTACTTCTCAATTGCAGATACATTACCACCAACAATATCTTCAATTAATGTAACAAACATCACAACAAGCTCTGTAATTATAAATTGGCTTACTGATGAAGAAGCGAATTCAACAGTTAACTATGGCACTAACCTTTCTTTAGGGTCGATGCAAAGCGATTCATCATTTACAACAGAACATAATATTAGCCTTAGCAATTTAACCCCTAATACACTATATTATTACAATGTAACCTCTTGTGATATTCACGGTAATTGTAATATTTTAGGGCCTGAAAACTTTACAACCCTTGCAGCACCGATGCCAGCGCCTATGAAAGGTGTGCCAGCTGGCGTGCCAACATTTAACTTTGGAACAATAGAGCCAGGCGAAACCATAAGCGAAACATTTTCTGTTGGCAGCAGCGCTAGCTTTAGGTTTGGTGCAGAGAGCCATATGATAATACTGCATGGCATAGTGTCAGGTTCCCATAAAGCGTATATAGAAGTTAAGTCAACACCCTCTAAGTTTTACTTGGGCGAAGGGCAATCGCAAAATGTCGACCTCAATGATGACGGTATTGATGATATTCAGGTTACTGTATTAAGTATAATTTTACCGAACAGCGTTAAAATTAGAATAAAAGGTTTAACGGTACCTCCCGAAGCACCAGAAGCTCCACCGGTAATACTGCCGCGCAAACCAGTTGCACCGCCTCCAGGTCCAGTTGCAGCATTCTTTAGCCCGCTTATAACGACATCTGCAGGTCAGGCTATTCTAGCAATAGTTATAATAGTGCTAGCAGTAATAATTGCATTTTCGATACAAAAAACGGCGGCGAGGCGGGCGGCTGCTCGTAAAATATACAGAATAGAGCATATGAAAGAGTTACGTAGACAGGCTGCAAGGCAAAAGTAATACGCAATTTTTCAAATACTAATTTCCATCAAGTCTTCAGCTGCAATTGTGTTTGGGAAAATCTTCCTAGCTTCTTGTAATAGCACATTAATATCCTTATATCGCTGGCTAAAGTGCGTCAAAATAAGTTTTTTTACTTTAGCTTTTTTTGCGAGCATTGCAGCATCAACTGCAGACATATGGCCAAATTCTTTAGCCTCTTTTGCTAGTTCTGAAGCAAAAGTAGCTTCGCACACCAACAAATCAGAGTTTTTCGCAAAACCTACTAAGTTTTTAGCATACGCAGAATCCACTATGAAAGTGAGTTTTTTTCCAGGTTGCAAGTAAGTCGCATCTTTAGCTTTGATTTTTTTACCTTTCCACATAATATCTTTACCTTCTTGCAACCTTTTAATTATGGGATTATTTGTCAAACCGAATTTTTTTAAATAATCAATATCTATTCTTCGTTTTGTTTTTTCTTGATATGCAAATGCGAGACAAGGAATTGGATGTTTGCATTTCGTCACTAAAATTTCATAATTTTTGGCATCAATGATTTTATACGCTCTCAAGCTTGCCTTAATTTCGTAGACGTCGACTGGATAGCCGACTCTCAATTCAAAAGCAGCAAGCATGTTTCTAAATCTTTCACGAGTTTTTTCCGGACCATAAATATCTATCTTTTTCATTCTACGGTTCATTTGAAAGCTCTGTAGTAAGCCGCCAAGCCCTAGCACATGGTCACCATGCCAATGGCTTATAAAAATCTTGGAGATCTTCATCGGGCTAGCTTTTGCCAAAGCAATTTGTCTTTGCGCATTTTCGCCACAGTCAAAAAGTAGACTTTCCTCACCTATGTCTAGCAATAGCGCTGAATGTGCTCTTTCCTTTGTTGGGAATGCTGCAGCAGTTCCTAGCAATATCAGCTTGGCTGTCATAACATTGTAAAAATAGTTTAAGTTTAAATGTATTATTGTAGGTTACAGCGACAAAAAGCTACAACTTATCTTCATAATCTTTTTAAATTAAAATTTATTTTAAAGCAAAAGAACGCGCAGAGTCTTTTCTCTTAAGAGAGAGACGCGTTGTTCTGTCGCACCATGAAAAAAAAGAAACACAGGCACATAGTACCAGAAGAGATTAAAGAGGAAGAGCAAGAGTTAGAAAAGATAGATTTAGAAAAACACAAGCCTGAAAATGCTATTGTTGAAGAAATAAAACTCGCAAGACCAATAAATAGCCAGCTTATTGGCAACAAGGTTGCAATTGTTGAAGATTTTCAGCTGGCGCAGCCTTTCTATGATAGAAGTTCATTTGGAGAGATTCACGGCGTAAAAGAAAAGAGGCTCGAATTAGCGTTAGAAGAAGCCCTTTATTTAATGGAGAGGGGAAAGCTAAAAGTTTTTGACGGTAAAAAAGAGCTAAAGTTTGACAACTTCGTAAGGAAAGCAAATAAGTTAGAAAAAAATTTCTGGACAAGATACCAAATATATCGCGATATAAGGACAAGAGGTTATATAACAAAGACAGCGCTGAAATTTGGAGCCGATTTTCGCGTTTATCCCAGAGGTATAAAGCCTGGCCAAGACCATGCCAAATGGGTACTTTTTGCAACAGCCGAAGGTGATACTTATACGTGGCGAGAATTTGCAGCCATGAATAGAGTTGCACATAGCACTAGAAAGAGGCTTTTAGTCGGAATTGTAGACGCAGAAGGTGAAATAACATATTACGAAATTCGTTGGAAAAAGCCTTAATAAGCAATAAAAATAATCTTAAAAAGTTAATTTTCACAGGTCTTAAAAAACTTCTTCTAGCTTTAACTGTAGGTGAGCACAATAGAATACGATTTAAAAAATAAATATAATTTCATAAATTCTGAAGAGCTGCTTTATGCCGCAATAACTTTTTGTGTTTTGTTTATAGTAAGTTTAATTGTGGCATTTTAGATTTGAAAATTTCTCAATATTATGCTTAGGTGAGTTAAAGTTATAAATAACAGTCGGCTTTCAAAAGTTATGTCTAAATATGATAAAGTTATAGATCTTGCGTTACGGCGAAGCATTTTCTTCCCTACAGCTGAGATTTACAACGGACCAGCTGGCTTCTACGACTATGGACCCATTGGTGTAGTGCTAAAGAGAAATTTTATTGAGCTCTGGCGTGAATATCTCGTCAAAAGAGATGGAATGGCAGAACTTGATGGCGCGGTAACTTTGCCAGAAAAGGTATATGCTGCTTCAGGCCATCTTGCACATTTTGTCGATCCGATGACAGAATGTCGAAGGTGTAAGGCTTTTCACAGGATTGACAAATTGTTAGAAACAAAACTCAAAAAAACAATTCCTGAAAATCTTTCTGAGAAAGAATTTGACAAGCTCGCAGAAGATGCAAAGCTCAAATGTCCAAATTGTGGCGGCGAGCTTCTACCAACAAAAAAGTTTAACATGCTTTATACATTTGCTACTGGTCCGAGAGGTGAGGAAAAGCTTGGCTTGAGGCCAGAAACTTGCCAAAATATCTTCATAGATTTCCCTCGCTTATATAAAACAAATAGATTTAAACTACCAATTGGAATCGCACAAGTTGGCAAGTCTTTTAGGAATGAAATATCACCAAGACAAAGTCTATTGAGACAAAGAGAATTCACCCAGGCAGAGATTGAAGTTTTTTTCAACCCTACAAGGGAATTCGAAAAATTCGACGAAATAAAAAAATTCAAACTAAAGCTACAACCATTGAACTCTAAGAACGTTATCGAGCTTTCTGCGGAAGATGCTGTTAGGAAAAAAATCATTTCACATAAGTTAATTGCATACTATCTTGTACTATTGCAGCAATTCTACGATGCTTGCGGCTTAAGCACTTATAGATTTAGACAACTATCAAGCACAGAAAAAGCATTTTATGCAAAGGAGGCTTGGGATTTTGAAGTTTATTCGCCCGATGTAGGTTGGCTTGAGCTTGTTGCTTGCAATTACCGAGGAGAGCATGATTTGTCAGCTCACCAAAACGGGAGTAAGCAAGATTTCTTAGTGCCTGACAATAATGAAAAAGTACTACCACACGTATTTGAACTCTCGATGGGAGTCGATCGCAGTTTGTACGCTATTTTAGAACAAGCTTATTATGAAGAAAAAGTGAAAGGTGAAACAAGAATAGTGTTAAAATTGAAGCCAAAACTTGCACCTTTTTCCGCAGCAGTCTTTCCGTTGGTAAACAAAGATAATTTACCAAAGCTGGCGCAAAAGGTTTACAACGAAC
>JAWCLD010000031.1:0-3833 GCA_038851215.1 Candidatus Nanoarchaeia archaeon
TATGGGCCCTTGGTCTAGTGGTTATGACGTTCCCTTGACAGGGGAAAGGTCCCCAGTTCGAATCTGGGAGGGCCCATCGCAGCCGTGCTGCATTAATGCGGGGATACCCAAGTGGTCAAACGCAAGACTAAAGGGGTATGGCTTAGGACCATATGGCTTAGTGCCTTCGAAGGTTCGAACGCGACAAACTCTGTTGCTGAGTTTCAAGCTCGGAATTCCTTCTCCCCGCATTTTATTTCAAGTGCCGAGTAACAAACCTTTATAACAACAAAGACTTTGTTTAATATTATGGCTAAAAAGGAAACTGCTGAATATGTTTTTGTCAAAGAATACGCAGATATTATCTCGAATTTAAATGCGGCATCTGTAGATATGCAACAAGGTATTAACAGAGTATTTGAAACTTCAAACTTAAACGCACAAAAGCACATAGAAGTGCAACGCTGCATCGATTTAGTAAAGGCGTTGTCGAAGGAGCTTAATGAAGTAAAGAGATTAATGCCAATAAAAGGTTTTAGAAAGCCCATTTCAATTGCAAAAGCAAGGGCAAAGCCCAAGCCCTTTATTTCAACTGAGGCCAAACCTGAAATTTCAGAAGAATTTGTTGCAAGAAGCGAGAAAGCTTTACAACACTTAGAAAGAAATCTTGCAGAGCTTAAGGCTGAATTAGGAAAAGTGAGATAAATTCAGATAGAAATTACAATTTTTCCTCAGCCGTAAGTGGAAATAGCAACCGCTAGAGGTACCAAATTGATATTTTCGTTCCGTCTCTCATTTGCTATTTAGAAAAAGAATAAACTAAGCTTCAGGCTTTGTTAGCTTTGTTGATATATTATCGAGCTTAGATTTTGCATCCTGAAGCATTGCATTCCAACCATCAATGATTTCCGCTTCCCTAGCTTTTATGGATGATATTTTTTCTAATGTAGCTTGAAGCTCTACAATCTTAGCTTCCATTTCTTGCACTGTTCTCATTATATCTTTATACTTGTCAATTCTCACAAAGACTGTTGCTTTCTCCTCAGCTCGCGGGGCTGCAATCTCTCTCATAGGTATCGAAGGCTCAGGCATAACTGATGGAGCAGCTGGCTTGAGAAGCTTTCTTGGCTCTCTTGGCAACGGAGGAGGTGCAATCTCACTTAATTCTTCTTCTCCGGGTAACGGTGGAAGTGGTGGAATTTCTTCGCCTTCAGGAACTGCAGGTAGTTCTGGCAAAGTTTCTTCCTTCTTTTTCTTAAAAAATGGTGCCATACGAATCTAACACTAAAAGAAAAAAGAACTTTTTATATATTAGTTACTGTTAATAAGTGAAATATGCACTGGTCACTTATTTTTGCAATCCTGTTATTAGTAAATAGTGCCGCAGCTATTCAAATTTCAGAGCTTATGTACGATCCAGCCTGTAAAGAGCCTGATGGTGAATGGCTAGAACTTTATAATAACGATTCTTCTGCAATAAATTTAACAGGCTGGAAAATCTTCGAGTCAGGCTACAATAGAAATCTTATACTAATTGACGGCACTTTTTTGCTCGAACCTAACGATTATATTATAGTTGCCAAAAATGCAACTTTTTTCAAGATAAATTTCCCAAACTATAGCAAAAGTTTGCTACAAAGCACTTTTTCCTTTAGCAATTCAGGCGAACTAGTGCAACTGATTGACGCGGATGGTAATGTGGTCGATTCTGTGAATTATAATAGCTCGTGGGGCGCGAACAACAATAACAATTCGTTACAACGAATCGATAAGACAAAAGCCTTTACTTTTGAAAACTCTTGTGAAAGTGTTCCAACGCCAGGGAGTAGTAATAGTTGTGAACTTAAGAAAGAAGAGCCTTCGCCAGAGTCATCAAGCGAGAATGAATCGCAAGAACAGCAATTCGACTTGAAGCTTGAAGTAAAGATACAAAATGCAACACAAGGCATGGAGGTAAAGAACTTATTCAAGCTTACAAATCTCGATTATAAAAGCGACCAACCAGAAATAAGCGCGACAGTTGATTTCGAAGCAAAGCTAAATGGCACAATTGAATTCACCTCTTCTTTCACAGTTACATTCAAACAATCAAAGTCAGTTGGTACAGGAGCTTGGATGCCAGAACAAGCAGGTGTTTACACGCTTTGTGGCAAAATTACAAATGCTACATTCTCAGACCCAGATTCAAGTAATAATGTCGCCTGCGCCGAGATTAAAGTTGCGGCAAATGAGCAGCAAGAACAAATAACGCCAACGAACCAAAGCCAGAGCAAAATTACAAAAGACCTTAACCAGACAACAAAGACCTCTAATCTAATTTCAGGCTCGGCCTCAGAAGCAAAAAATACTTGGCATGCTTCCGACACAAGACTCAGTATAGGATTTTGGATATTTGCAGCCGTTCTTTTATTTCTGATAGGTGTGTTGCTTTGGGCGTTATTAAGCAAGCCAAAACAACCAAAACAACCCACTAGCAACGAAGGCTAACCATAATATCTCAAAGAGGAATACTTAAAAGTCTCCTTCAAATTAGTTGTTGCGCAATGGCTGAAGCACAAGAGAAATGGCTTAAAACAAGGTTAATAATAGAGATAGCCGGCTCGCCTAAGGAACATGTCGATAAAACTTTGCTCTTGCTTGGAGAAAAATTTGGTGAGGGCGATCCTGAAATCAAAGTTACAAAAAGGTCTGTAAAAGAACCAACAAAAATAGAAAAAAGCAAAGACCTTTGGTCGGGATTTATAGAATTCGAAGCTGATGTTAAATATTTGTCTACTTTGATAGGTATAATTTTTGATTATCTCCCCTCCTCTGTCGAGATATTGGAGCCTGAAGAGTTTGTTACACAAACACCTTACATTAATGGCATACTTAATGACTTAGCAGCGAAAATGCATCAGTATGACGCAACTATAAAAATGTTAAAAGCAGAAATTGCGCTTCTAAGAAAAAAGCTAAAAACTTTACCAGATGCGCAAAAACCGCCTGCTTCAGGTCAGAGCAATAATTAGACGATTAATTTAACAAATTAGTTTAATGCATAGTGACTTGCCAAAGGGATAAATCAAGTCACCAGCACTAACCTTATCTTCTCTTTCAACTCAGGCGAAGCCCATTTACACAGGCTTTCTAACGAAATGTTGCCAAGCTCATTGCACTTTACTGTTACTTGACCTCCGCTTGTATCAGCTGTGCAATAATCTGGCTTCTCTACAACAACTTGGGAGAAGCCTTTTGCAAAGCCAACTTCCTTACCAACCCAAAAGCCAGCCCCAACACACAGCAACAAAGAGATTACCACTATTGCCAAAAGTTGCCCGAGCTGTATTTCGTATCTTACCTCTACAGTTTTTTTAAGTTCGGTATCACTTTCCATTTTTTGCCTCACTCTCCCCAATTTTATCTTTTAAGTTAAGAGTTTGATTAGATTTTGATTTGGACTGCAATGGTTTGGAGCCCCACTTAATTATAACCTTACTTTGCAGAAATTTCATCACATTAAACTTGTCAACTTCATATGTTACATCTTTACCTTCACCCTCGCGCTTTACAAGACCTTGCTCTTCCAAAGATTTGATTTGCTTCGATGTAAACGATTTGTCTGTGTCAAGAACTTGGGCAAGTTCTTTGTTTTTCTTCTTACCTAGTAAAATAGCAGTAATAATTTTCATTTGACGTAGCAGATTATGAGCCTCCCGTTTCCCAAACTCATCTTCCAGCTCCTCCGAACTTTTATCCAGCAGCTCCTGTGCGGTTAGGCCTCGCAGTTCTTTGTGCGGCGGCAAAGCCTCAGCTTCTTTTGAGCTGTCGGTTGTATCTTTTGGCAAAACCTCTGATTTGTTAGATGCAGAAGA
>JAWCLD010000032.1:0-3816 GCA_038851215.1 Candidatus Nanoarchaeia archaeon
GTTTTTTTCCCTCGTTTGGGATAAGGTTCTCGAGTTTGAGGAGATCTTCAGTCAATTTCCGATACCTGGGCTCGCGGCTTAAAGACATCAGTATGGCTTTATAATTTATTGTGGGGGGTAACTTTTGGGAAGACGTTCTTGGATATGAAATTAGCGCTGCAGTATAGAGATCTTGTGCGATTTGTTGCGTCATTTTTGGGGTTAATTTAAAGTTACGCCAAGCTTCCATTTGTAATGTCGTTAGGTCGAAAGGAGTTGGTGGTAGAAGTGTTTCTTCAACCGTTGTTACTTCAACGAGTTTTGTTGGTTTGTCCTTGATTTTTTCGAAAATCTTTTTAGCCTCTCCTTCTGACCAAAAGACTTCGGTGTGATGCCAAGCTTCTATTCGTGGCTTTGTATCTAATAGAATTGAAATTTGCCAATATGGTTTTGGGACAAATTTTCTTATGTCGAGCTCTCTTTTCGCCAAA
Organism: Candidatus Nanoarchaeia archaeon; assembly: GCA_038851215.1. Taxonomy (GTDB): domain Archaea; phylum Nanobdellota; class Nanobdellia; order UBA10117; family UBA10117; genus JAWCLD01. The sequence goes on from JAWCLD010000032.1 coordinate 471, forward strand.
AGTGCCAATGCTGGACCTTGCACACGACCTATCGAAAGTGTTTTACGTATGCCTTGTTCCATAAGCGCAGCCATAGCTGCTTGGCTGAGATTTACACCCCATATCCAGTCTAAATAATGGCGAGCTTCTCCCGCTTCCGCTTGGCCCCAAGCAATTGAGGGCAAAACGTTATCGTAAGCCTCGCGCAAATCAGGTGCGGTTAGTGTCGAAAATTTCATTCGCTTAGCATCTTTTTGATGACACAAATATCGCAAAACGTTTAACCCTATAACTTCTCCTTCGATATCGAAATCACAAGCTATAATAAATTTATCAGCACTTTTTGCAAGTTTTTCTATAAGCTTAGCATAAGGTTTTGAAAAGGCTGCTTTTTTTGAAACCTCCCAAATTGGTTTCCACTCTAAATCAAATATTGGGTACTTCCCTCGAACTTTTGGGGCCAAACCGAATAGATGTCCGACTGCTGGTACTACAATCAGCTCTTCACCATTAACTTTGGTATGAAAATAGTGCACTTTGCCTTCTCGTTTCACTTCTGTCTTACCCAATGCATAAGCAATTTTTTGCGCAGCAGATGGCTTTTCAGCCACAATCAAAGTCGTACTCATAATTTAAATTAAAGTATTGGGTTTAAAAAACATTAGTGAATTTTGTAATTTTTGTATATTATTATATTTCAATTATTTTTCCACGCGGCCCCACAGATAGAATTTTTGTTGAACCAATATTATCTTCAAGGCCTTCAGCTTCGTGTATGTGGCTCGAAATAAGGATGTCTGGTTTAAAGCGTTCGATTGCTTTTTTAATTGCCTTACTACCTTTAAATCCACTAAATTTTGTTAGCAAAGTTTCGTCTGGATGCATATGTGTAAACATAATTTTCTTTTTCGCTGTCATAACTTTGTTAAAACCTTCCTTTAGAACGTTGTAAATTTCGTCTTCTGGCAGCTGAAATAGACCTATATTGGCTGAACCACAGCCAAATAAGCCAACATCACCAAACTGAAGACCATAACCGTGTAAATTTGTTATGCCATATTTGTATTTGATAAAGTCAATTATATCAGGAGACTCGTGGTTGCCGGGTAATATGGCTATTTTTAAACCCTTGTCTTTGAAAGTTTTGAATAGACCTGGCGTTTGCATGCCTGCAAACGTGAAATCGCCGTTAAATACCACTAAATCAACCTTTTCCTTTTTAGCCTTTTCTGCAAGCTTTTTAGCTTGCTCCAAATCACCATGTAAATCACCAATTGCTAAGATTTTCATTTTACTTATTGTTTACTTAACTGAACAATTTATAAATCTATTTCTTAGTTTTTAGCAACTTATTACTCTAAATTTGGTGTAAGGCCAAAGAGCTTTTGGTATTTTTATTGAGCCATCTTTTTGTTGATGATTTTCCATAAGACAAGCTATTGCTCGCTCCGTCGCAACGGCGGTATTATTTAGCGTTGCGACAAAAGCTATTTTACCTTTATCAACAAACTTTATGTTTGACCTTCTTGCTTGATAATCTGTGCAATTGCTGCAAGAACCTAATTCTCTATATGCATTTTGGCTTGGGAACCAGCCTTCGATGTCAACAGTCTTTACAGCAACGCGACCTATTTCCTCGCTTGATAGCACAACTGTGCGATATGGAATTTCTAAAGCTCTAAAAATTGCTTTTGTGTTTTTTAACATCAAATCAAATTCTTTCCATGCATTTTCAGGTCTGCAAAATACGAATTGCTCAACTTTCTCGAACTGGTGTGTTCTGAAAATGCCTTTGGTATCCTTGCCATGTGCACCGGCCTCTTTCCTAAAGCACGGAGATATACCTGCAAACCTTATTGGCAATTTTGTTGCTGGCAAAATTTCATCAGCATAATAAGCATTAAGTGCATGTTCTGCAGTACCTATTAAATATAAATCTTCATCTTGAATCTTATATATCATTTCTTCAAATGTGGCCAAAGGTATTGCACCAGATAAGATATTTCTGCGTAGCATGTAAGGAGGTTGTATTAATGTGAAGCCTTTTTTCTTCAATAAATCGAGTGCAAAGTTAATTATTGCATAATTTAATTTAACAAGATCGCCTTTTAAATAATAAAATCGCGCGCCTGTGGTTTTTGCAGCCCTTTCAATATCTATTACATCTAAATTTTTTCCTAATTCCTCGTGGCCTTTTGGCTCAAATCGAAAGTTAGGTATTTTGCCCCACTTTTCCAATACTTTGTTTTTGCTGGCGTCCCCAACAGGCACAGACTCGTCGACAATGTTTGGGATATTCATTAATAATTCGTTGCGTTTTGCCTTGAAGGCCTCTGCTTCTTTTTCAAGAACTTGTATTTCATCGACAATTTTTTTGACTTTTTTAATTTCTGCCTCCACCGGTTTACCGGCTTTTTTCAATTTGTTAATATTTTCAGAAGCTAAATTTCTAGCATGCTTTAGTTTTTCTAACTTCTGTAAAACATCTCGCCAATGATTATCCAAATCAATAACTTGATTTACGGGCTCTAGCGGTAAATTACGTTTTTTTTGTGAATCCTTTATGATTTGTGGATTTGTTCTAAACAGCTCTATGTCAAGCATAATATTTTAAACTAGAATCGGTTTTTAAATCTATGCTGGAAATAGATGGTAGTTTTGGGGAAGCTGGTGGGCAAATATTAAGAACAGCTGTAGCTTTATCTGCAATTACAAAAATTCCAATTAAAGTAACCAATATACGCGCAAGTAGGCCAGAACCAGGCCTTAAAGCACAACATCTGGTAGGATTAAAAGCTGCGGCGGAGCTTTGCAATGCTGAGCTCACTGGTGCAGAGCTTGGGTCGAAAGAGATAATATTTAAGCCAGGTAAAATAAAAGGAGGTAGTTTTAGATTTGATGTTGGAACGGCGGGCTCAATAACACTCGTCTTGCAAACACTTGTTCCAATAGCAGCTTTTGCGCCCAGTAAAGTTAAATTAAAACTTATTGGTGGAACAAATGTTGCTTGGAGTCCTCCCATTGAATTTTTTCAGAATATCTTTTGCGATTATGCGGAGAAGTTTGGTTTATTAATAACATCTGAAATAGAAAAATATGGCTTTTATCCTAAAGGTGGTGGCCTAGTTAAAGTCGAAATTTATCCAATTCGCAATTCAAATCCAATTTATCTTACTTCAAGAGGAAAGTTCTTAGATATTAAAGTTTGGTCTGTTGCATCCTTAGAGCTAATGGATGCGCAGGTTGCAGATAGGCAAATTGAAGGCTTTGAAAAAGCTCTATTGATCACAGATGCAAAAATAAAAGGATTTACAGATTATGTTAAAACTGATTCTCCAGGAAGTAGTATCTATGCACATGCATTATT
>JAWCLD010000033.1:0-3426 GCA_038851215.1 Candidatus Nanoarchaeia archaeon
TTTGATACTACCCATATTTTTAGGATTCCTAAAATGTTCCATTACTTTTTTAGTATACATCTTATAAACTCACCATATCCTTTATTTCCTTTCCAAGTGGCGATATTTCTCGCAATCTCTTAACTACTTCAGGAAGCTTTTCTAGAACATAATTAATATCTTCTTCCTTTGTATCGTAACCTAAAGTTAACCTCAAAGAGCCATGCGCTTCTTCAGGTGTTCTTCCAATCGCTAAAAGAACATGGCTTGGCTTTAGTTTTTTAGAACTACAAGCTGAACCTGTTGATGCAGATATACCATATTCGTCTAAATACAATACTAAAGCTTCGCCTTCAATAAATTTAAATGAAAAATTAACATTATTTGGAAGCCTTTCAGAAGGATGACCATTAAGCATACAATAAGGGATTTTCGCTAAAATATTTTTGATTAATTTATCTCTTAATTTTGTTAATCTTTCAGCTTCGGTTTGCATTTCTTTAACTGCCAGTTCAGCTGCCGCTGCAAACCCTACAATACCTGCAATATTTTCTGTGCCTGACCTTATATTAAACTCTTGACCGCCGCCGTGCAAAAGTGGTTGAAGTTTCGTACCTTTCTTAATGTATAGAAAACCAACACCTTTAGGACCGCCAATTTTATGACTACTTGCTGACAACAAATCAACTCCAATATCAATGACATTTATAGGTAATTTTCCAAATGCTTGTACAGCATCTGTATGAAAATAGATATTATGTTTTTTACATATGTGTGCTATTTCTTTAATTGGCTGTATCGTTCCTATTTCATTATTAGCAAACATAATTGATACAAGTATTGTCTTTTCAGTAATTGCATTTTCAACATCTTGCGGGTTTACTTTGCCATACTTATCAACAGGCAACTCCGTTACAGAAAAGCCCATCATGGCAAGTTGTCGACAGGTCTCTAAAACAGAAGGGTGTTCAATTGACGAGATTATAATATGATTACCCTTTCCTCTACTTCCTAGCGCAATTCCTTGTATTGCTAGATTGTTTGCCTCTGTACCGCCAGATGTAAAAACAATTTCATCCGCGCTTGCACCAATGCATTTTGCAATTGTTTCTCTAGCGGCTTCCAATGCAGCCTTTGCATCCCTCCCAAACTTGTGTAACGAGGAAGCATTGCCAAATTTCTTTGCAAAATAAGGCTGCATCACCTTCAGAACTTCAGGTCTTACTGGTGTCGTAGCCGCATTATCTAGATAAATTGATTTTTTAGAATTTCTCGTAACTTGTTTTACATTTATTGTCGCTCTTTTGTTTTTCTTTATCATAAGGAATTATCCTTAATTAAATAACGAAGTTTTGTTCCTTTAATTGGCATAAACCGCAAAGTCTGCAAATGTCGAAAACAGCTTTATGTTTGGTCTTGTTTCTCTTGACGGGTTTAGACTTTGCCCGTTTCCCAGACAAATATTGGCTAACCGCAGCTTCGGTAACACCTAAAATTAAAGCAATTTCTTTTTGGGATTTGCCTTCGTTCTTTAATTTTCTAGCTAAGTCTGCCTTAATCGCAGGCACCTTATACTTTGCAGCCGATTCACATGGTTGCATAATAATAATATCTTCTAGTCAATATAAAAAGTTAACGGCGTTAATATTTAACATCTCAGCCAACGGTCTGAAGCACAATAGCACAAGACAACAAGGCGTAACTGAAGAAAGCGATACTAATTTCTATGCAGTGTCGAGTAATAGTAAATAAAATAATCTTTATTTCATCTTTTCTGCAACTTTGCCTATCCAGATAGTCATTACAACCGCAATAATGGTAACAAGGATTGCATACACCCAGACGCCATATTTTGCAACAAAAGCGAGCAATCCGCCTTCTGCAAATAGCGATTTGATGGCATCGTTCCATGCAAGTGCAGCAATTAGCCCGAATGCGGCAGTCATCAATGCAGCTATTCTATCTATTATTTCAGCTTTCATGTTGGATCAACAGCCTCCGCTTCTATAAGATGCTAATATATTTAATACTATCTCCTAATGATAATCCTAGTATTAGCAGCGTAAAGGCTTCTCCCCGCTATTAAAAATTTATACTAAGCTTTTAGCGTTAATTTAGCCCAAGCATAAATAAATTCGTCTAAACCTGGCGATGTTATACCTAAAAAGAATTTTGGCTTCTCAAGGCCCCAATAACTCATATAAGGTATCTGCAAAGTCCGCTTCTTTATAATCTGTGCAAAATTAATTACAGATTCGATAAAGGCGTTGATGTCTGTCTTACTATATCTTTGCCTTGCAAGGGCAGCCGTCTCCTCAGGCAAATTCTGCAATATCTTTTTGCCTTCTTTGCTAATATCGGTTTGTTCTAAAATCTCAAGGAATTTTTCCTTATCTCTAGCAGTTAAAGCCAACCTTGTAAAGCCCTTAGCCTCAACAAACATCAAATTTTTATTAATCGCAGAAATAGGAATCTCAATGATAAATTTAGGCATTTTAGAAAAGAAAACAAGCCTATCGATACACAAAACAAGATAGCCATTAGCCATAAAATCAAGTTTGTGCTGCGATTGCCCGCCCATATAAGCAGCCTTGATATAAGCAACGGGCGCTCTAAGAACATAGCCATATCTATCATAAAACCAACTAACAAATTCCTTTATATTTCCGATAACGCCGAATTCGGAGCCGCCTGCCTGACCTAATAGAATATTTGATATTCTATGATTAGTGGCCATAAAAATTAAAATAAGTTAGAATATTTATGGCTTACGTTTAAACCGCTAGACAGCTAAAATAGAACAACCCTCGAAAAACTTTATATTGCTTTAAATAAATAGCACTATAAACGAAATGGCCACGAATACTATTCTCAATAATTCAGTTTTAGCCACAAAGATTGGCGTCGATAAACACTTACTGAGATTGTTCAAGCAAAGGCAAAGAGAAGCACTACGGGAGGCTGAAGCAATTAAAAAGAGATTTTTTAAAAAGCCTATCAAAGTTTTAGGGGTAAGTGGTAGCATGCGCCATGCGGGCGATTGCCCTCAAGAAGACTCAACAACAGAATGGTTGCTCAAAAAATGCCTTGATGAGGCTAAAAAATTAGGCGCAGAAACAAAACTATTGATTTTGCGTAATTACGATATAAGGCCTTGCAAAGGTTGTTACTCCACAACAAATACGCAATGCCATTTCAAATGTACTTGCTATCCTCCCGGTGATGAGGGTGATGATATGACAAATAAGCTTTATGATATAATTATATGGGCCGATGTTATTATATTTGCAACTCCTGTGCATAGTTTTGCAATGTCGTCCTTAATGAAACTCTTTATTGACAGGTTAATAAGTATGGATGGTAGTTTAGCACCAGCTCTTCCTAATGATGCTAAAAACAAAGCTATTAACATAAAACACACACAGTACATACAGTATACTGCAAGCG
>JAWCLD010000034.1:0-2540 GCA_038851215.1 Candidatus Nanoarchaeia archaeon
GTTGTTAAAATAACAGCACTTTTCACTGGTTGTATGCTCTAAATGTTTTCGGCACAAAAATTAAATATTCGAATTCGCTGGGGCAAAATATGCCTCATTGTATAGTTTTATGTATTTCTCAATTGTGTCAAACATCAAATCTATTCTGCCAAAATCTTTCTCGCTACTAATTGTTGCAGTAAAAAGTTCGGGGTTGGCCAGCGCCTTTAGCGCAACGGCATGCGCTGTAACATGCTTCCGCAAATCTTCACCGTAATCTTTCAGATTTGATGGCTTAAAATAAAGGATGGCAGTGTAACTTTCTTTTTCGCATACAGGCGTGCGCGTTAAACTGATTAGCCCCATGTTGTACGAAATTTGAAGCCCTTTCTCGGTTTTTTTAATGATTTCTTTAGAGTGGCCCTTACTAATTAAGTACGCTTCAAGGTCGGCCAGCAAGCCCTCCATATCTAGCCATATTTAATAGGCGGCTTATAAATTTTATTTAAGCTAAAAGCACTAATCTAACTTTCTTTATGGTGATGACGTTAAAGTTATAAATTAGATTTTTGCTTTTATTGTAATGGTCGATTCGGATAGGCTTGAAAAGCTAAAACAAATTAGAAAACTCGGCATTAATCCTTATCCTGGCAAGGCTTTTGAACGCACACATTTGGCAAAAGAAATACATAATAATTTTTCAAAATTAGAAAATAAAAAAGTCTCTGTTGCGGGACGCATTATGTCAATAAGGGAACACGGGGCTCTGACATTTGCGGACTTAGAAGATTTTTCAGGTAAAATCCAGTTGTGGCTATCTGCTGACAATCTAGGGAAATCATATGGTTTACTGAAGCTTATTGAGAGAGGAGATTTCTTAGGCGTTCACGGAATTGTTACGAAGACTAAGAGAGGCGAAATTTCTATCAAAGCATCAGATTTTACTCTTTTGTCCAAAGCTCTTCGACATTTACCAGTAGAATGGTTTGGCTTGAAAGATGTTGAGCAACGCTACAGGCAGCGATATGTTGACTTAATTATTAATAAAAATGTGAGGGAGATTTTCCTGAAACGTACGCAAATACTGCGCGAAATCAGAAACTTCCTTGACGAACGCGGTTTTGTAGAAGTAGAAACGCCTATAATACAATCTGTTTATGGTGGGGCTGCCGCAAAACCATTCAAAACTTATATCAACGACTTGAAAATGAATGCCTTCTTAAGAATCTCAGATGAATTACATTTAAAGAGACTTATTGTTGGGGGATTCGAAAAAGTTTATGAAGTTTCAAAAGATTTTCGCAACGAGTCGATAGATGCGCAACACAATCCTGAATTTACGCAGGTAGAATTTTATGAAGCCTATGCCGACTATGAAAAAATGATGCAAATGACAGAAGAACTTCTCGTTCGAATTCTAAGAAAAATCAATAATGGTAATTTAAAGGTAAAATATGGCAACATTAACTTGGACTTCACACCTCCCTTACCTCGTATCAAGTTTCGAGATATCGTGCTTAAAGAAACTGGCATAGATATAAACAAAGCTAATACTGAAAAAAAATTGAAAACAGCAATAAAGCAAAAGAGGTTGAAGCTCGATATTAAAGGTGTTGTCGGCTACGGCGGACTTTGCGATAAACTGTATAAGGAATATGTTAGGCCTAAAATTATACAACCAACATTTCTTTTAGACTATCCTGTCGAAATGATCCCTCTTGCAAAAAGAAAAGACGAAGATCCAACAAAAATTGCAACAATGCAATTACTAGCAAACGGCTTTGAAATTATCAAAGCTTATAATGAATTAAACGATCCTATAGATCAGAGGGAGAGATTTGAAGAAGAGGCCAAGCTAGCAGCTAAGGGGCTAGAAGAAGCGCACATGCTTGATGAAGATTTCATTAGAGCACTAGAATACGGCATGCCACCAACTGCAGGTTGGGGTGCAGGTGTTGATAGACTGACAATGCTACTGACAAACGCTCCTTCCATTAAAGAAGTTATTTTATTTCCATTCATGGGCCCTAGCGAAGAAGAAAAACACGTGCACGAGAAGAAATCTAAAAAGTAAAGAAGTAAGCAAAAAAGTAACACAAAATTATTTTAAAAGCGAACTTTCTTTTGCCGCGCACAATACGCATTTAAAGCAGCCTTTAAAGCCTCGGTTGCTAGGTTTGAACAGTGCATTTTGACTGGTGGCAAACCGCCAAGTGCATCAACAATATCTTGTTTTGTTACCTTTTTAGCAAAATCAATTGTTTTACCTTTTACTAATGTTGTTAGAACAGACGTAGTAGCGATAGCTGCAGCACAACCCATTGTCTCAAACTTAATGTCTTTAATTTTACCATCTTTTATTTTAAGGTAAAGCTTCATCACATCGCCGCAGATAGGGTTTCCAGCAGTGCCTATAGCATCAGCATTTTTGATATTACCCATATTTTTAGGATTCCTAAAATGTTCCATTACTTTTTTAGTATACATCTTATAAACTCACCATATCCTTTATTTCCTTTCCAAGTGGCGATATTTCTCGCAATCTCTTAACTACTTCAGGA